>CAZZAZ010000073.1:0-9378 GCA_964652355.1 uncultured Sulfurimonas sp.
AACTACATCTTCTAAATTATCATATCTACCATCATGTAAATATGGTGCAGTATGCTCAATATTTCTTAATGTTGGTACCTTAAAATAATACTTATCATTATCATTTCTTGTAACTTCATATCTACCAAGTCTTCTAGAGTCTACACTTTGCATAACACCAAATTTATTGTAAAGATTTCCACCTACATTTACACCATGATGACAAGCTATACAACCTTTTGATTTAAAAAGTTCATAACCATTTTTTTCATTTTTTGTAATTGCAAGTTTATCCCCAAGAAGATATTTATCAAATCTAGAATTTGGTGTTATTAAAGTTTTTTCATATTCAGCTATTGCATCAGCAATATTGTTTTGAGTAATACCATCTTCATATATTTTATGAAACTTCAATTTATATGGTGTAGCATTTAATGTTTTAATTAAAGTAGAAAAGTCATTTCCCATCTCTATTGGATTTTCAACTGGCCCTTGAGCTTGAGCATGTAAATCTTTAGCACGACCATTCCAAAACTGTCTAAAATTAAATACAGTATTATATACCGTAGGTGAATTTATATCTCCCTCTTGTCCACCTATACCAAAAGAATATCTCAACCCATCATCTCCACCATTATCTAAGTCATGGCAAGAGGCACAAGATATAGTATTATTCTTTGAAAGCATAGTGTCAAAAAAGAGCTCATGACCCAAGTTTACTTTATTTTGATCTACTTTTATACTTTGAGGAATTGGTGTAATAGGTTCACTGTAAAGAGAGGTTAAAAAGAAAAAAACAATGATTATATGTTTCATAAATACTTCCATATATTATATTTTAGCTATATAGAAAATTATACATCTTATAACTTGCACTTAACCTTAAAATAATTTAAACATCTTACTTTTTTACTTTTACCTGTTTTTAACCACAAAAAAGCTATAATCCAAAAAATATAACATTCTTAGGACCAAAGGATAAACATGAGAATTCGTAAAAAAGCCCTAACATTTGAAGATGTACTTTTAGTACCACAATACTCTGAAGTATTACCAAAAGAGGTTTCATTAGAAACTAAACTTACAAAAAACATTTCTCTTAAAATTCCTATGGTTTCTGCAGCTATGGATACAGTTACTGAACATCGTGCAGCTATTGCTATGGCAAGACTTGGTGGTATTGGAATCATTCATAAAAATATGGATATAGAAACTCAATGTAAACAAGTAACAAAGGTTAAAAAATCAGAAAGTGGTATCATTATTGATCCTATTGTCGTTCATCCTGATGCTACTTTAGCTGATGCTGAAAAACTTATGAGTGAGTACAAAATCTCTGGTGTTCCAGTTGTAGATGGACATAACAAACTTCTAGGTATTCTTACAAATCGTGATATGAGATTTGAAAAAGATATGAGAAAACTTGCATCTGAAGCTATGAGTAAAATGCCACTTATTACTGCAACAAAAGGGATAAACCTTGATGATGCAGCTGATATTATGCATAAAAACAAGATTGAAAAACTACCTATCATTGATGAAGAAGGTTTTTTAAAAGGTCTTGTTACTATTAAAGATATTAAAAAGCGTATAGAGTACCCTAACTCCAACAAAGACGCTTTTGGTAGACTTGTTGTTGGTGGTGCTATTGGTGTTGGTCAACTTGATCGCGCTAAAGCTCTTGTGGATGCTGGTTGTGATGTACTTGTACTTGATTCTGCTCATGGACATTCTAAAGGTATTTTAGATACTGTAAAAAAGATAAAAGAGACTATGGAAGTTGATGTAATCGCTGGAAACATCGCTACTAAAGAAGCAGTTGAAGCACTTATCGAAGCTGGAGCTGATGCAGTAAAAGTAGGAATTGGTCCTGGTTCAATTTGTACTACACGTATAGTTGCTGGTGT
This sequence comes from uncultured Sulfurimonas sp., assembly GCA_964652355.1. Lineage (GTDB taxonomy): Bacteria > Campylobacterota > Campylobacteria > Campylobacterales > Sulfurimonadaceae > Sulfurimonas. The sequence goes on from CAZZAZ010000073.1 coordinate 1,887, forward strand.
TGGTGTACCTCAAATATCTGCTATAGATGAATGTGCTGAAGCTGCTCGTCCACATGGTATTCCAGTTATCGCCGATGGTGGAATTAAATACTCTGGAGATATTGCTAAAGCTCTTGCTGTTGGTGCTTCATGTATCATGGCAGGAAGTCTTTTAGCCGGAACAGAGGAGAGTCCTGGAGAAACTATAATGTTTCAAGGACGTCAGTACAAATCATACCGTGGTATGGGAAGTATTGGAGCTATGCAAAAAGGTTCAAATGATAGATATTTCCAAGAAGGGACTGCTGCTGATAAGTTAGTTCCTGAAGGGATTGAAGGTCGTGTTCCATTTCGTGGAAGCATTGCTGGTATAGTTCACCAGATGATGGGTGGACTTCGTGCATCTATGGGTTACTGTGGAAGTGAGACTATAGATATGTTCTGGGAGAAGGCTGAGTTTGTAGAGATTACATCTGCAGGACTCAAAGAGAGTCATGTTCATGATGTTATCATCACTCAAGAAGCACCGAACTACCACGTATAATTATGCAAGAAGTTAGATATGCTGGATTTTGGATTCGTTTTATCGCTTCATTTGCAGATACATTGTTTTTAGCCCTACCCTTAGGCATAGTTATCTACTTCTTAAGTGATGGGACTTGGTTTGATTTTGCTCACTATCAGCAAAATCTTCAGTACGCGATGAGTGGAAATGCTACTAAAGCATTAGAATCTCAACCACAAATGTCATTAAGATGGGAACTACTTTTTGAAGTCTCTGTTCTTCTTGTAACTATGATATTTTGGAAAAAATGGCGTGGTGCTACACCGGGTAAAAAGTTTGTACATATCAAAATAGTAGATGCACAAACTTTTAAAGATATAACAAATACACAAGCTGTAACCCGCTCTTTTGGTTATATAGCTTCAACTTTTGCTTTTTTAATAGGCTTTTTGATGGTAGCTTTTAGAAAAGACAAACGAGGCTTACATGACCTTTTAGCTGGAACAATAGTTGTTTATGATGAGATAGAAAAAACTTAAGGCAAATAAAATGGATTTACAAACTTTAGCACTTCATGCAGGTTATGAAAAAGACACACAGGGTACTATGGCTGTACCTATTTATATGTCAACTGCTTATGAGTTTCGTGATGCCAAACATGCTGCTGATCTATTCGCATTAAAAGAGTTAGGAAATATCTACACTAGATTAAACAATCCAACAACTGATGTCTTTGAAAAACGCTTTGCTTCTTTAGAGGGTGGTGCTGCTGCGCTTGCTACATCTAGTGGCATGAGTGCTATCTTTTTTGCTATTGCAAATGCTGCTGAAGCTGGGGACAACATAGTTTGTGCCTCACAACTTTATGGTGGTAGCCTCACTTTAAATACTCATACACTTAAAAGATTTGGGATAGAGTCAAGATTTTTTGATGTACATAACTTAGAGCAAATGGAATCACTTATAGATGATAAAACAAAGGTAATCTTCTTTGAATCACTAACAAATCCAAGTATAGATGTTGCAGATATTGAAGCAATATCAAAAATAGCAAACAAGCATGGGATACTTACCGTTGTTGACAACACCGTAGCTACACCTGTTATATGTCGTCCCTTTGAATATGGAGCGGATATAACTGTTCATAGCGCTTCAAAATATACTACTGGTCAAGGTCTAGCGATTGGTGGGATAATGGTTGAGCGTAAAGAGTTAAGCCAAAAACTAAGAGATAACAAGCGATATAGTCATTTTAATGAACCAGATTCATCTTACCATGGGCTAGTTTATACTGACTTAGATTTACCACCTTTTACTCTTCGGGCGAGACTTTCACTACTTCGTGATTTGGGTGCTGTCTCTTCACCATTTAACTCATGGTTATTTATACAAGGGATGGAACATTTAGCACTTAGAATGCGTGAACACTCTAAAAATGCTCAAGAGCTTGCAGAGTTTTTAGAAGCACATCCTAGAGTAAAAAAAGTAAACTATCCAGGATTAAAATCAAACTCAAACTATGAGATGGCACAAAAGTATTTTGATGATGGACTATGTAGTGGTCTTCTTAGTTTTGAAGTAGATACTTTAGATGAAGCATTGAAAGTTTTAGACAATACAAAACTTTACTCGCTTGTAGTAAATATTGGTGATTCTAAATCTATAATAACACATCCAGCATCTACAACTCATCAACAACTAAGTGTAGATGAGTTAAATGCTTGTGGAGTTTCACAAGGTCTTATCCGTATCTCTTGTGGATTAGAGTCTTCTAAAGATTTAATAGCTGACTTAAGTGCTGCGTTAGAGTCTTAGGGAGCATATTTTTGTCTTTAAACCTACAAACAAATACTGAACACTTTACAAACCCTCTTTATTTAGAGAGTGGTCGTATACTAGAGCCTTATGACATCACTTATGAGACTTATGGTATTTTAAATGATGACAAAAGTAATGTTGTTGTAATTTGTCATGCTCTTACTGGTTCACATCATGCAGCAGGTGTTTATGATGGTGAAAATAAAGCTGGTTGGTGGGATGGACTTATTGGTTCAGGTAAAGCGATAGATACAGATAAATATTTTGTCATTAGTACAAATGTTATAGGTTCATGTTTTGGTTCAACTGGACCTATGAGCCCACAACATCCTCACCACGATCCATATCGATATAAGTTTCCTGTTGTAACTATAAAAGATATGGTAAAAGCTCAACGCATACTTTTTGACCGTTTAGATATTCATAGAGTTCACGCCATTGTTGGTGGTTCTATGGGTGGTATGCAAGCCTTACAGTTTGCTATACACTATCCAAACTTTGCAGAAAAAATCATAGCACTTGCTACTACTCATGCTACACAACCATGGGCTATCGCATTTAACAAAGTAGCACAAGAGTCTATACTAAAAGACCCTGATTTTAAACAAGGTTATTATGATCCAGATATACTCAAAGAAACTGGCTTATCGGGTATGGCTGTTGGTCGTATGGCAGGACATATTAGCTTCTTATCTCACGAAAGTATGAACGAAAAATTTGGAAGAGAATATAAAAGAACTGATGGTCTTTATGAGCTATTTGGAAAATTTCAAATAGAGAGTTATTTAGAGTACAATGGTTATAACTTTACAAAATGGTTTGATCCATTGGCATATCTTTACATTACAAAAGCTATAAATATTTATGATTTATCTCGTGGATTTGATTCACTAAAAGAGGCTATGAAAAAGATAAGTGCAGAACTTCACCTTATAAGTTTTTCAAACGACTTACTATTTAAAAACTTTGAGATGAAAGAGATTAGTAACACACTAAAATCTGTTGGAAATGATAAACATACATACATTGATATACCTAGTGATTATGGACATGATGCATTTTTAGTTGAGTTAGAAAAATTTGATTTTCATATCAAAGATATATTGAAGTAAGGGGTAAGTTGTGAAAATATTATTTTTAATCTTTACACTACTTATATCATTAAATGCAGCAAAGATAGATAACTTTGCTAAATCCGCATCATACTATAGAGATTATAACCTAGCCCTAGCTAATGCCCAAAAACAACATAAAATACTTATGCTTGTCCTTGTTGCTGATTTTTGCCCATGGTGTAAAAAATTTGAAAGAAAATCCCTAGAAGATAGCTCAATAGATAAACTTGTAAAAGAAAATTTTATACCAATTATAGTAGATAGCTATCGAGATAAACAAAAATATCCAAAAAAATATTTTACTAAAAAACTTCCTACAGTTTATTTTATAGATTCAAATACAAAAAAAGTATTAAATAAATCAGAACTTTATGTAAAAAAAAGCCACTTTCGAACAGCTATAGAAGAGACTATATCACGCTATAAAGAATCTAAAAAATGATAAAAATACTTATATCATTACTGATCCTATACAGTTCACTATTTTCATTATCTATGTTTACACTAGATAAGGTTCAAAACTTTAAAATCCATTTCATCAATAGTGCTGGTTTTTTGAGTAAAGATGAGCAAAAAGAACTAACCAAATATGCAAAAGTAAAACTACAAAAAAGAGTGGGTTTTATTTTTGACAAAATCGATCCTATAGTTTTATTTATAAAAGTTAAATCTATAGAGATTGAAGATGATTTATACGCAATAAGTGTAGAGTTTTATCTAGCTGAAGATGTAGTATCTAAACAAAGAAGTGAAGATGTAAAAACATTTGCATATACTTATTTTCAGAGTACACTAATGGAATCAGAAGATCCATATGAAGATACTTTAGAAGCTATTGACTACTTAACATGTCAGTTTATAACAGCCTACCAAGACGATAACGAATAAATAAGGAAAAAATATGGCAAAAGAAGATTTTGAATCAAAACTAGATAGTGCAAAGAAGATATTATCAGACTTAATGAACCCAGAAATCACACTTCAAGATAGCGTAAAGGCTTATGAAAAAGGTATGGGTGAGTTAAATCAGGCACAAAAAATGTTAGAAGATGCTCAGATAAAAATTAACGAGATTAAAAGTAAATAATGAAAACTGCTGTTCTTCAACTTAGCTCACAAGGTATGAGTAGCACAAAGCTTTACAATTTCATACGAATAGCACATAAAAAAGGTGTGAAAGTTTTACTTTTAGGTGAGTATATATTAAACCCTTTTTTCAAAGAACTGTGCAACTTAAGTATCTCGATGATAAAAGAGCAAGCTGATTTTCAATCAAAAATACTTAAAGAGTTATCATCAACTTATAACATGACCATCGTAGCTCCAATAGTGATGGTAAAGAAGAAAAACATATATAAAACAATAGCTAAATTTGCACCCTCTTCCACCTCTTATTATGAGCAACAATTTCTTATAAATTATACACATTGGAATGAAGAAAAGTTCTTTGCAAATACACAAAAGCCATTACAAGCACCATTAATTTTTAAAGTTGATAATTTTAAATTTGCTATTATGAATGGGTTTGAACTTCATTTTGATAGTTTTTTTAAAGAGTTATCATCTAAAAATATAGACTGTATCTTAGTTCCAAGTGTATCTACCTTTGAATCTTACGAGAGATGGAAAGCACTTATACTTTCACGAGCTTTTACTAATAACTGTTATATCTTAAGGGCTAACCGTATTGGCTCTTATGAAGATAAAGATTATGACTGGAATTTTTATGGGGATTCTCTTCTAGCTTCTCCAAATGGTGAAATATTATCACACTTGGGGAACAAAGAGGAGCTTATGATAGTAAATATGCAACATTCAGAAGTCGTCAAAGCAAGAAGAACTTGGGGTTTTAAAGATTTACTCAGAAAAAGAACTGACAAAAATATGTTATAATACTACATATAAAAAATTTCATTAGATAGAAGGATTTATCATGAGTTTTAGTATCAGTAGTTCAAATGCAATAAGTGCAAATATAAATGCAAATGCAAATAAATCTTCATTAAACAAAAGTTTATCTTCGTTGTCTTCTGGTTCGGCAGTAGATAATTCAGCTTATGACGCTTCTGGTTTAGGTATAGCCAATCAACTTTCTTCTCAAGTTTCTGGACTTGGTCAAGCTATAATGAACTCAAATGAAACTATAGGTCTAATCCAAGTAGCTGATGGAGCTTTACAAGAATACAATACTATTTTAGAAGATGTAAGAGTACTAAGTCTTCAAGCTTCAAATGGCACTCTAAATGATTCTAACCGTGAAGTTATACAAAGCCAAATAGATGAGTTACTTCAAACTGCTGATAATATCGCAAAAAATACAACTTTTAATGATATAAAACTTCTTGATGGTACTGGTGGAACTTCAAACAATGGTACCTTTGTTACTCAAATTGGTGCTAACGAAAATGATAGTTACAGCCTAACAATAAAAGATACTCAAACTGCATCAATAATCTCTACTCCTATTGATGTAACTACTCAAGCTGGAGCAAGTGCATCTTTATCTGTAATTGATGATGCAATTAAAAATATTACAGATGTTAGAGCTGATTTAGGTGCTGCTCAAAATACACTTTACTCAAATATTAAAAATATATCTACAACTCAGATTAATATTGCTTCAGCAGAGTCTCAAATAAGAGATATAGATTTTGCGCAGGAGAGTGCTAATTTTTCAAAGCAAAATATATTATCCAAAATTGGTTCATTTGTCCAAAGCCAAATGAATGTAACACAAGCTAATAGTATTAGTTTACTAAACTAATAAAACATTAAATGTTAGAGTATTTTCACCGACAAGTTCAGTTATGGGGTGAAGATACCCAACACTTACTTCAAAGAAAAAAAATCGTTATCGTTGGTTCTGGTGGACTTGGTTCATCTCTAGCTTATGCACTTGGAGCTTCAGGTATTGGTGAAATCCATATGATAGACTTTGATGAAGTGTCAACTCATAATATTCACAGACAAATTGCTTTTAAACTCGGAGACGAGGGCAAAAACAAAGCTCTTTTAAATGCTAAACTTATTGAGCAAAGATGTCCATTTGTAAAAGCAATAGCTCATGATTGTGATTTTAAAGAGTGGTGTGAAAAAAATATAGAAGTTGATTTAATTATCGACGCAACTGACAACCTACCAACTCGTGCAGAGATAGACAAATATGCTAAACTTAAAAATACACCATGGGTATATGGAAGTGTTGAAGCTTTTCATGGTCAAGTTTGTTTTTTTGATGAGTCTTTATTTGAAGATGCATTTAAAATAACATCACAAACTCCTGAGGGTATTGCAGCACCTATAGTTATGCATATTGCTTCACTTCAAGCAAATTTAGCTCTTAGATACTTAGCTGGACTTAGTGTAAAAAAAGATAAGCTTTATTATATTTATTTTGATGAAGATGGGGAGATGATAAGCCAAAAATTTGGCTTACCTAAAAGATAGACTAAAGTTTAGAAATATACTCAGATACTAGTTTAATATCGTTGTCAGTAAGTCCTGTCACTTGACCTTTCATAAGATCTTTCATACCCCCACCATAAGTCCCTGCTTTATAACCATTTAGAGCAGTTGTAACTTTTGAAGATTCCCAGCCTTTAATAACTTGAGATTTACCAAGTGCAGATTTTTCAGCACTTTGACCATGGCAACCAGCACATTTCATATATATTTGTGCACCAGTTTTTGTAGATGCTTTTGCATTTACAGTAACTATATCATTTAAGACTTTTGATTTAGATTTTTCAACTTTTTTTTCAACTATTTCTTTTTTTATCACATCTTTTTTAACTTTATTTTCAGATGTTTTTTCACCTGAGCATCCTATAAAAATCAGTGATGAAACTACTAATAATGCTATCTTCAACGTATGTCCTTCTTGTATTAATAAGCGAATACTAACACTATTCACATTAATGTTAAATATTATTTTTATATTAGTTCAACTAATACTAAATAATTTCATTAATCTACTTATAAAACATTTTAGCTATAATTGCATTAATTTAACAAAGTGATAAAACTATGAATTTTGAACCATATCCATTTGAAAAACTAAACAATTTACTTCAAA
>CAZZAZ010000074.1:0-9369 GCA_964652355.1 uncultured Sulfurimonas sp.
TCTATAAAAGCACTTCCAACTATAACACCATCAGCACCTTTAACTTTATCATTTGCAGTCTTAGTATTTACTCCAAATCCAACATAAACGGGGGTTGGAGTGTATTTTTTTATAGAGTTTAAAAATGGTTGTAAATCTTCAGCCTTACCTGAACCGGTTATGCCGGTATATGCTACCATATATATAAATTTCTGTGCGTCAGATACTACTTCTTTTATTCTTTGTTCACTATCAGTTGGAGCAACAAAGGAGATGTTTGACACACCATTTGAGTTAAATAAATCTGTATATGCTAGTGCTTCTTCATGAGGTAAATCTGGTATGATTAGACCATTTATACCAATCTCTTTTGCGTAGGGTATAAGAGCCTTTAAATTTTGTTGATAAAAAGAGTTAAAGTAACCCATCCATAAAGTATCTACTTTTGGTGCGATAGCCTCTGAAATCTCTTTTAAGTGTTCAAACTTAAAACCAAGCTTAAGTGCTTTGTGGTTTGCTTTTTCTATTAAAGGTCCATCTGCAACAGGGTCTGAAAATGGAACTCCTAGTTCAAGAGTATCAACCCCATTTTCACCAAGGGCTAGACCTAAGTCTATACTAAAAGATTTTTCTGGATAGCCAGAAGTTATGTAAGCTACTAATTTTTTCATTAATTATATTTTTCCAAGTCGGGAGTTTTAAGTAGGGAGTATTTTATATGGCTTAGTTCATTGTCATTTTGTAAATCATCATTCCATTGAGCAAACATATCACTTATTTTAAGTAGCCATGTTATTACATCATCATTTACTGGCTTATTGATTCTTCTTAATTCTTCTAAATTTTCTTCTACAAACGCGGCCAATCTTGACATTTGTTCTATCTGTAAGTAACCAGTTGCAGATTTAATGTTATGAAAAACACGAAATAATTCGTTTAAACTTCTTGTATGCATATCTGGTTTTGATAAGTCTATTATCATAACTTCCATACTTTCAGTCATCATACCATAGTGGTCTAAAAACTCATCCACAATATCATAATCAAAGTTTGAAGCTAAATAAGTTCTTATGCCCATAAAATATTTCTCCTAATATAGTTAAAATTATAGCAATTTTTAGTTAAAATACTTTTATGAATAAAAAAATAACTATAACTTCTATTAAAAAGTCAAAAGGTAATACACCTTTAGTAATGATTACCGCTTATGATGCCTTGTTCGCAAAGCTCCTAGAACCATATGCAGATATGATTTTAGTAGGCGACAGCTTAAACATGAGCTTCGCAGGTAAACCTGACACATTAAGTTCTACTATGGAGCAAATGCTATACCATACCAATGCAGTATGTGCTGGTGCAAATAACTCTTTTGTGATTTGTGATATGCCTTTTGGTACATATACAGATGAAAATATAGCTTTAAAAAATGCTATTAGAGTTTTTCAAGAGACTAATGCAGATAGTGTTAAAATCGAAGGTGGTGAAGATAAATCTCATATTGTAAAACACTTAGTTGACAATGGCATAGCTGTTTGTGGACATATTGGTCTTCTTCCTCAATCTGTTCGTAGCGAGGGTGGTTATAAAGTAAAAGGAAAAACAACAGCCGAGGAGTTACAGTTGATTCGTGATGCTCAAGCTATTGAAGCTGCTGGAGCTTTTTGTATAGTTATTGAAGGTGTTAAAGCTGATGTTGCAAGGGTTGTAGCAAACTCTGTAAAAGTTCCTTTAGTTGGTATAGGTGCGGGTGTTGATGTTGATGGTCAAGTTTTAGTGTTTTCGGATATGTTAGGACTTTTTGAAGAGTTCACACCCAAATTTGTTAAAAAATATATGGATGGTGCATCATTAGTAAAAGAAGCTGTTTCAAATTATGCTGATGAAGTTAAAACTAAAAAATTCCCAACAGAGGAATACACTTACTAGATGGAAAGACTTGTTGAGATAGAGAGATTTGAATCAGAGGAGACTACTGAGATAACTCTACGCCCTGATGCTTGGAGTGAATACATTGGTCAAGAACAAATCAAAAAAAATCTTGGTGTATTTATAGAGGCTAGTAAAAAGCGTGATGAAGCGCTTGATCATGTTCTGTTTTTTGGACCACCTGGTCTTGGAAAAACTACATTAGCACTTATAATCGCAAATGAGATGAACGCAAACATCAAAGTAACAGCCGCTCCAATGATAGAAAAAAGTGGTGATTTAGCTGCAATTTTGACAAATCTAGAAGAAGGGGATATTCTCTTCATTGATGAGATACACCGTCTTTCACCAGCAGTTGAAGAGATACTTTACTCCTCTATGGAAGATTTTCGTATAGATATTATCATAGGTTCTGGTCCAGCTGCTCAAACTGTAAAAATAGACTTACCAAGATTTACTCTTATCGGTGCTACAACTCGTGCAGGTATGCTTTCAAATCCTCTTCGCGATAGGTTTGGTATGAACTTTCGTATGCAGTTTTATAGCCCAGAAGAGTTAGCTAAAATTATCTCTCAAGCGTCAAATAAACTAGAAAAAGAGATAGTTAACGAAGCGTGTATAGAGATAGCGAAAAGAAGTAGGGGTACTCCAAGAATTGCACTTAGACTTCTTCGTCGTGTTAGAGATTTTGCAGATGTTGCTGATGAAAAAGATATAAAACACTCAAGAACTCAGTACGCTTTAGATGAGCTTGGTATAAACTCTCATGGTTTTGATGAGATGGATATAAGACTTTTAAACCTGCTCGTAAGTGCAAATGGAAAAGCTATGGGACTTAGCACAATAGCAGCAGCACTTAGTGAAGATGAGGGTACAGTTGAAGATGTCCTAGAGCCTTACTTAATTGCAAACGGGTACTTAGAGCGAACGGCAAAAGGTCGTAAAGCTACAAGAAGTACTTATGAAATTTTACAAGTTGATATACCTAATGCTAAAGGAAGTCTATTATGAAGCCCCAGTATTTTGTAGCAATTTTATTTGCAATTGCTTTGTATGGGATGTATTTTTTATATTATCCTTTTCTTCTAACTATTATAATAGCTTCACTTTTAGCCATTTCAACATCAAATATTCAAAAATATTTTGAAAAAAGATTAAAGTCAAAATTTGTATCTGCAAGTTTAGCTAGTTTACTTTTAGCAACTCTATTTTTTGCACCACTTGGATACTTTTTAACAAGCTTAACTATTTGGTTAAATGGTTTGGAACCTGAAACATTTACAAAGGTTGAGATATATATTCATAATTTTATTGCAGCGCCACCACCTTTTTTAGCTTTTTTAAAACCTTACGCAGATGAGGTTCTTAAAACTCTTGATGCAAAAGAATTAACTACAAATATTCTCTCAATAACAGCAACTATAGGGAAGTTTTCAGCAGGCTTTTTAAAGAACTCTTTTTTAATTATAATCTTTTACTTTTTTGCTCTTTATAATGGTTCAAGTATTGTTGGTTTTTTAAAAAGAGTTATTCAAGTATCTGTTCATGAAAGTACACTTCTTGCGAAAGAGCTTTCAGCAGTTATGAGTGTCGTTTTTTACTCTATAATTGTAACGGCGATGTTTGAAGGTTTTTTATTTGGTATAGCTATTTCATATCTTGGATATGATGGCATACTTTTTGGCATTATGTATGGCTTTGCTTCCCTTGTTCCAGTCGTTGGTGGAGTGTTGATGTGGTTGCCATTCATGTTGTTTGAGTTTTCCATTGGTAACAATACGGATGCTGTTTTTATAGTAATTTACTCTATAGTTGTAATCTCGATAATTGCAGATACTTTTATAAAACCGTTGATTATTAAAGATATTAACAATAGACTTTTAACAGATGATGATACTAAAATAAATGAGTTAGTAATATTTTTCGCTATCTTAGCTGGTTTATCATCATTTGGTTTTTGGGGTATGATTTTAGGGCCAGCAATCACTGCTTTTTTCTTAGCTATTTTAAAACTGTTTGAAGCAAGAACTAAAGAGATAAATAAGTAATTTATTTATAGATATTTGGGTGTTCGTACTTCCATCTACGATGAATCCAAAACCAAAATTTTGGCTCATTTGTGATAAGTTTACTAAGCCAATCAGCTTGGGCTTGAGTAGCTTTTTGCACATCAGCTTCTTCATCATCCGTTTTATCAACTTTTATCTCATCAAAAAACATAAGCGTATAGTTTTCTTCATCATCTGTACGAATAGTAACTGGAATTATACAAGCATTAAACTTTCTAGCTAAGTAAGCAGGGGTTGCTGTTTGTCTAGTTTTAGCACCTAAAAACTCAATTTCTAAGCCCTCTCTTTGATTCATACTAGAGTCTATCACTATTCCAACACTCTCTTTAGCACGCATAAGTTTTATAAGTGGTTTTAAAACATTTGATTTTTCTAAAGATTTGTTTCCAAAGCTATTGCGAGAGCTTAACATCCAATCCTGATAAGCTTGATTTTTTAGTTTTTTAAAAACGGCATTTAGAGGTTTATCTACTAGACCAACACTTACAGCACCTAACTCCCAAGCACAGTAGTGAGGAGTAACATAGATGATAGCACGGTTCTCTTCATTTGCACGCTTTACAACTTCAATATTTTGCACAGTTAGTTTAGAAAGTAGTTCATCTTTAGACATTCGTCTCATCTCCATAAGGTGCATAAAGTTAAAAAGTAGATTTTTGAAGCTGTATCTTGTAATATCGTCTTTTTCTTTCTCACTCATTTTATTGTTAAAAGCGAAGTCAAGATTTTTATATGAGATGTTACGATAACGTGAAGAGATGTGATAAGCAAGAGTAGCTAAAGATGAAAAGAAACCCTTTCTTAAAGATTTTGGCAGAAGCATCAAAAAGTTTTCAAGAAGTAAAAATAGTTTAAATGCCATCAGATTTGTAACCCTGTTATTTTGTTTATAAACGATATTATAGCAATCATTTGGTATAATCGCATTAATAAATAAAAGGAGTTGAAAATGGTAGCATCTGATATAGAAGAGTTCGCCCGAGGGCGAACTAAAGCTAGAGCCTATTTTTGTTACCTTTTTTCTAAAAATATTCCAAATAGATTACCATCTCTAAGTGAAGAGATGATATTGCCAAGACTGCTTAAGATAAAAGCAGACTTAGAGGGTAGTGATGGTGTCTATCTACTTGACTATAAAGGTGTTCAACTAACTCCTACTTTTGCAAGGGATAGACAAATTGATGAAGATGCTGGACGTATTCGTGCTGACCGTGCTTATTATTATCGTGCAGTAAGAGATGAAAGATGTAGTATAACTGATCCATATCCTTCTCTTATCACGGGGGAATTATGTGTAACTGCTTCTCAACCAATCTATGGTGAAAATGGAAACTTAAAGTATGTAGCTTGCTTAGATATGCCTTTAGATGAGGTTCTTAAAATATCTCACCAAAATACGATGGATACATTCTTTTCTAATTTATTTAAGTACTCTTATGGTGCTTTTTCTATAGCGTTAATTGCAGTTGCGATGTTGCTATTTTTCAAAAGTATTCAGAGCTTTTTTGTATATGATATTACTCTAAATCATTTTAAAATCAAAGATGTTTTTGAAGCTACAATTCTTTTGACATTAGCTCTGGCTATATTTGATTTAGCAAAAACTCTCATAGAAGAGGAGATACTAGGACGGCATAAAGAACATAGTATCTCAGGACCTCATAAAACCATGGTTCGGTTCTTGGGTTCTATTATTATTGCTCTTTCAATTGAAGCCCTTATGTTGGTGTTTAAGTTTGCAATAACAGATCCAAATCAGCTTATATATGCGATGTATATCGTTGCAGGTGTTGCAATGCTACTCATAGGATTAGCTGTATATATAAAATTCACAAAATTAAAGATAGATGAATAATGATAGCAATAGTTGATTACAACATGGGAAATTTAGCGAGTGTAAAAAATGCATTTGCTAAACTAGGAAAAGATACGGTAGTTGAGAGTAATCCAGGTAACTTTAAAGACTATGATAAGTTAATATTGCCTGGTGTTGGTGCTTTTGGTGATGCAATGGAGCATCTTCGTGAACGTAATATGATAGATGCTATTAAAGAGTTCGCAGCTAGTGGTAAGCCTATAATAGGGATTTGTCTAGGTATGCAACTTCTTTTTGAAAGTAGTGAAGAGTTTGGCGAACATGAGGGTTTAGGACTTATAAAAGGTCATGTAAAAGCTTTTGATGAGTCAAAATTTTCAGAGCCTCTTAAAGTTCCACATATGGGTTGGAATAGGATGTTTACAAATGAACATCCACTTTTTGATGGCTTGGATGAAAATCATTACTTATATTTTGTTCATACATTTCATGTGACTTGTGATGATGAAACAGATATTATAGGACGAACTGATTATGGTTATGAGTTTACTTCGGCCGTAGCGCATAACAATATTATGGGGATTCAACCACATCCAGAAAAAAGCCATGAAAATGGACTGAAAATATTAGAAAATTTTATTAAAATATAGGAAAATACTTATGACTTTATACCCAGCAATAGATTTAAAAGATGGAAAAGCAGTTCGCCTTACAAAAGGCTTGATGGATAGCGCAAAAATTTACTCAGATGAGCCTTGGACTTTAGTTAAAAAGTTTGAAGAGATGGGTGCTGAGTGGGTACATTTAGTTGATTTAAATGGTGCATTTGCCGGTGAACCTAAAAATCTAGAACAGATTATTAAGATTCGTGCAAACTGTAATGTAAAGTTAGAACTTGGTGGTGGTATTCGTGATGAAGCTACGATACAAAAGATGTTAGAGATTGGGATAGATAGAATTATTTTAGGCTCTATTGCGGTGAAAGACCCACAGTTTGTAAAAGATATGGCTAAAAAATATCCAATCGCTGTTGGAATTGATGCAATAGATGGTTTTGTAGCAGTTGAAGGATGGGGTGAAGTAAGCTCGATGAAGGCAACAGATTTAGCTGCTGAATTTGCAAAAGCTGGCGTTGAAGCTATTATATGTACTGATGTCGGTCGTGATGGAACTTTAAGTGGTGTTAATGTTGATTTTACAGTAGATATAGCAAAAGCTAGTGGGATAAGTACAATTGCAAGCGGTGGACTAAAAGATGCTAGTGATATTGAAGCGTTAATTGCGACTAAGGCAGTTGATGGTGTGATTATTGGTAAGGCATATTATGAAGGCACTTTAGACTTACCTAAGATGTTTAAACTATTAAGTTAAGCTATACTTAATCATAAACCAAATAAAATTTAGGTATTATTACTTAATTTATTTTATAAATATTATAGAGAAAAGGATTTCAATTGAAATTACTTGTTGTTGATGATAGCTCTACGATGCGTCGTATTATTAAAAATACTTTGGCTCGTCTTGGGCATAAAGATATTTTAGAAGGTGCGGATGGTATTGAAGGTTGGGCTGCATTGGATGCTAACCCTAATGTTGAGATGCTGATTACTGACTGGAATATGCCAGAGATGAATGGTCTTGAACTTGTTAAAAAGGTTCGTGCAGATGATCGTTTTACTGATTTACCGATTATTATGGTAACTACTGAAGGTGGTAAAGCTGAAGTTATTACAGCACTTAAAGCTGGTGTAAATAACTATATAGTAAAACCATTTACTCCACAAATCCTTAAAGAAAAACTTGCTGCTGTTTTTGGCGTAGAGGCTTAATGCAAGAGCACTACTTTGAATTAGTAGTCAAGTTATCTTCACATCATTCACTTTTTTCAGACTTTTTATCAGATACCTTACCAGTCGGTTTTGAAGAGACCGATGATGGTTTTATAGTTAGAAGTGAAGATGAACTTGATACTATCGTATGGGGACTAGAACAATTTAATGAAGCTCTTCAAAAAGCTTTAACTACTACTATCGAACTAGAATGTAGTATCTCAAAACTAAAAAATAGTGACTGGGTAAAAGAGTATCAACAAAGTATTCAACCAGTAGAGATTGATAAATTTTATATCCATCCAACTTGGGATGAACCAAACCCATCTCTTATAAACATTGTAATAGATCCAGCTTTAGCTTTTGGAACTGGACATCATCCAACAACGGCATCATCACTTCGTGCAATAGCGAAGTATGTTAACAAAGACTCTTCAGTCTTAGATGTAGGATGTGGAAGTGGCATACTTGGAGTTGGTGCTGCAAAACTTGGTGCGTCAGTAGATGCTTGTGATACAGATATAGTTTGTGTTGAAAATTCGCAAAAAAATTCACAACTAAATGAAGTGAAATTTCAGAATCTATGGGAAGGCTCATGTTCATTAGCAAAAGACAAATATGATGTAGTTGTTGCAAATATAGTAGCTGATGTTTTAACTTTTATCGCAAGTGATTTGAAAAAAGTTTTAAAAGATGATGGAATTTTAATTCTTTCAGGAATATTAGATAAATATGAAAAAAAAGTTTTAGGATTTTATAAAGATTTTAAAATAAAAGATAGAATTGCTCAAGAAGAATGGGTAACATTAGTTTTACAAAGAGGATAATAAATATATGCAAGATAATAATAAAAAAAATGATAATAATTTTTTTAATCAAAATCCATTAGTAACATTCGCTATTTTTTCAATAGTGGTTATATTACTGTTTAAAGTAGTTGTTAGAGATGTATCAGACAATAATTCACCTATGGGTGCCACAAGTAAAAGAGCAAAACAGATCTCTTACTCAGAATTTAAAGATTTAATAGCTGCAAAATCACTCTCTAAAGTAAATATTGGTCAGACATTTATAAAAGCAACTGGTAGTGATGGTTCTGTCTATACAACAAGAATAGTTTATGGTGATACTAAACTAGTAGAAGAGTTAGAGAAACAAAAAATTGAATATACAGGTTTCTCTGAAACTAATTGGTTTACTGAGATGTTTGGGTGGTTATTTCCATTTTTAATTATAATAGCTATTTGGATGTTTTTCGCTGGTCGTATGCAAAAGTCTATGGGCGGTGGAATCCTTGGAATGGGTAACTCTAAAAAAATGGTTAACTCAGAAAAACCAGATACTAAGTTTGATGATGTAGCTGGTGTTGAAGAGGCTAAAGAGGAAGTTCAAGAAATTGTAGACTTTTTAAAGTATCCTGGCCGCTATGTAGAGATTGGTGCAAAAATCCCTAAAGGTGTACTTTTGGTTGGAAGTCCTGGTACTGGTAAAACTTTACTTGCTAAAGCGGTAGCTGGTGAAGCTGAAGTTCCTTTCTTTTCTGTTACTGGATCTAGTTTTATTGAGATGTTTGTTGGTGTTGGTGCTGCTCGTGTAAGAGATTTGTTTGAACAAGCTAAAAAAGATGCTCCAAGTATTATTTTTATAGATGAGATTGACGCTATTGGTAAATCTCGTTCTGCTGGTGCAAATATGGGTGGAAATGATGAAAGAGAACAAACTTTAAATCAACTTTTAGCAGAGATGGATG
>CAZZAZ010000075.1:0-9278 GCA_964652355.1 uncultured Sulfurimonas sp.
GTTTTTTCGGTGTTTATTTTTGATAGGGTAAATAGCTCTTATTTTGGGCTATTTATTTAGTTTTCTTCTATCCATCCACCACCAATTAATTTATTGTCATCATAAAATACTGCTGCTTGACCAGTAGCTACTCCAAAAACATTTTCATCTAAACGTACATACGCTTTATCATTTTTGATTTCAACATGACATGGGACTGCTTTTGTACGAAACCTTAGTTTTACAGTTGTTGTGAACTCTTTTTCATCTGTATAAAGATTTAAATTGTTTAACACTACACTATTACACTTTAGTTCATCTCTTTTGCCTACTATAATAGAATTAGTTTTAGGATCTATATCTACTACATAGTGTGGATCATGAGCACCCTTAACTGTAAAGCCTCTTCTTTTACCGATTGTATAATGCATAAAACCTTTATGCTCTCCAACGACGTTTCCATCTTTATCTAGAACATCTCCAACATTATCAACATCAACGTAATCTTTTAACACATCCGTATATGTAGTTTCAACAAAACATATCTCAGTAGATTCACCTTGTGTTGCAAATGACTCTAGTCCATCTATTGATGTAGCTAATTCTTTGATATCTGATTTTTTTCTATTGCCTAATGGAAATAATAATCTTGGCAATACAGATTGTTCAACATAAAATAAAAAATAACTTTGGTCTTTTGTGTCATCATCAGCTTCATAAAAGAACTTACCGTCTGTTTTTATGTAATGACCTGTCGCTATATACTCAGCCCCAATCTTATCTGCAAAATTTATCATTTCACCAAACTTTAAACTTCTGTTACATAAAGCACAAGGATTTGGAGTTTTTCCCTCTGCATAAGTATCTATAAATGGTTTAAATACTTTTTCATTAAATGTATCTTGTAAATCTAATACATGAAGTTTCATACCCACAAAATCAGCAGCTTTTTGAGCACGAGCTTGATGAATCTCATGATAACCAGGTTTTGAGTGAAGTTTCATATACAAACCTTCACACTCATAACCCTCTTCTTTTAATAATAATGCAGATATTGTAGAGTCAATTCCTCCACTCATACCAATTAAAACTTTTTTCAAACTATCTCTTTATATTTTTGTTTAGTGTAAATTCTAATAATGATTTATAATATTTAGTATCACTTAAACCTACATCTTTTAATAGCGTAATCTGTTTAAGTAATGATTGTTCTATCTCAGAAGTTACAAATTTTAAATCATCTGTTAATATTATCATCTCTATATCATTTTCATCAATCATACCATTCTTTGTAAGTTTTTCTTTTATAAAATCAAGTAATGGTTCATAAAATTCAACTCCAACAACAAATAGCTTTACACCCGTAACTTTCCTTGTTTGAATTAATGTTAGAGATTCAAATAATTCATCTAAAGTTCCAAAACCACCAGGAAATATAACATATGCAATCGAGTATTTCACTAACATAACTTTTCTTGAGAAGAAGTAATCAAAATCTAGTTCTTTAGTTGTGTAAGGGTTTGCTGTTTGCTCAAACGGTAAATCTATATTTAAACCTATTGACTCCACATCTTTATGTTCATGAGCACCGCGATTTGCTGCTTCCATTATACCAGGGCCACCACCACTCATGATATTAAAACCACGAGAAGCTAGCATAGAAGATAATTTTTGAGCTTTTTTATAATAAGGATCACTTTTTTTAGTCCTAGAACTTCCAAATACTGTAACAGTTGGGCCCAAATCACCTAACTCATCAAAACCTTTTACAAAATCTGCAATAATTTTAAAAACACTCCATACATCTGCGGATTTTATATCTTTAGCATATTTTTTAGCTAATTCATTTTTTTTTATAGACATCTAAAGAATCCTAATTATGATTTAAGTTGATGTAATCTTTCTCTTTTTGTACCAATTGAAGTTATTTGAACACCAAAGTTTCCATCTACAATTACAACTTCACCTTGTGCAATTACATGATTATCTACCAAAATATCTAGTGGGTCATTTGCTAGTTGATTTAGTTCAACTACTGAACCAATATCCATATTTAAAACATCTTTTAAGAGCATCTTTTTTTGACCAATTCTAACTCGAACTGGAAGTTTAACATCCATTATAAGTGAAATATTATTCATCTCATCACTGTTTAAGTCTAATGAACTTCCTGCTGAATCAGATGATAAATCTATTTCATCTAAAACATTTGTATCATCTGATGAACCACCAAATATAGAATTCATGATATTTTCATCCAATATAAACATAAATAAAGAGTTTAAATTTTCTATCTCAAACTTATATACATACATTTTACGAAAATTTTCTAAACTTACTTCTGAATCATCATTAATATACTCTATACCATCTATTTTAAAAGAAAGTACGGGTAGCTCTTTTTGTGCTGATAATGTGTTACCAATAGCTCCAAAAATATTTGATACTATCTCTTTTACTGCATCTAGGTCATCATCACTGACATCTTCACGATTGGTTGATTCTTCCCCCATCATCATATCAGACATTGCTGTTACTAATGTTGGTAGCGCTGCAACCATTATTGAAGCATCTACATCTCCACTTACACTTATTTTAACGAGCGCTATCGGTGGAATAATATTTGAAAGTATAGTTAAGTCTTGTTCCTCTTTTAAAGAAAAAGATGGAGCTTGTCCAATTAATGCTTCCACTGTACTAACAGTTTCATCTTCAAATAGTTTAATAAAATCACTCATTATCCACCCCTATCTCATATTCTTTTTGTTCATCTGACATTATATCTTGAACACCAGCTATTTTTTCATGTCTTAATGTTTCAAAACTCTCTAATGCGCGTTTAACAGCATCTTTTTCAGTATCTATGACTTCATTAATTTGAATTGATTTTCTAAATCTTCTTAAACCTATTTTTCCACGAAATCTTTCTTTTCCATCAATTCTTAAAGTAACATTATCATCAGCTGCATTTGAAAGTCTTACAATATCACCAACTTTAAGTTCTAATATATCTTTCATTGTTAATTCTGCATTACCTAAGTTTGCTTCTACGCCTACTTTTGCACCACCTAGAAGTACCTGAAGCTCTGTATTTCTACTTTTTTTAGTACTTGTTTCATTTAACATAAGGTCTCTAGATGCTAATTTTGGTAAGATTGGTTCTAGTGCGATAACTGGATAACAAATATTCATCATACCTGAACTTTGTCCAATAATAATTTCCATAACTACCATAACTACAATCTCATTTTGCGCAACAATTTGAACAACATTAGGAGAAGATTCTTTGGACTCTATAGTTGGATAAACATCCATTACTGGACCCCAAGCTTCTTTTAGTGTACTCATCATTACACGAAGAATAGTTTCAAAAAGACTAAGTTCAATATCTGAAAATTCACGAGTTACATCAAATGGTTCACCTTTTCCACCTAGAAGTCTGTCTAACATTGGAAAAGCAATAGATGGATTAATCTCTATAACTCCACTACCCTCTAATGGTTTCACAGAAAAAACATTAAAAGATGTTGGATTTGGAAGAGACATTAAAAATTCACCATAAGTCATTTGATCAACTGAATGAAGCTGAATTTCAACAATAGAACGCATAATAGATGAGATTTGAGACGCTAAACTTCTTGCCATTTTATCATGTACACCACGAAATGCACGAAGTTGCTCTTTTGAAACTCTATTTGGTCTTTTAAAATCATAAAGAGTTACTTGTCTTTGAGGTGCTAGTTGATCTTCACTAGATTCAAGGACATCATCCCCTTCATCTTCAACGACATCTAAAAGGGCATCTATCTCTTCTTGAGAAAGTATATCAGCCATAATTAACCACCTACACTTTCTTTAATTTTTTGAATAACAGATTTATGAATTTGAGAAATTCTTGATTCTGTAATATTTAGGATTTCACTAATCTCTTTAAGTGTTAATTCCTCAAAATAGTAAAACTGAATAATCAATTGTTCGCGTTCTTTATACTGAGATAAAACACCTTTAATAACATTGATTAGCTCATCTTTTTCTATTTTTGCTAATGCAGCACCTTCATCTCCAACTTGAAGCTGATCATGTAGTGGCATTACGGTATAAATACTTGAAGCAATCCTTGCATCATGAATTTTTTCTACACTTTCACCAATTGTAATAGAGAGTTCTTCATCTGTTGGTTCACAATCATTTAAAACCATATACTCTTCAATCACATAGTCTATCGCTTTTACCAATTTACGAGATGCACGAGATAAAACATCCAAACTTCTAAGGTAGTCCAACATGGCACCATAAACTCTTTTTTTAGCAAAACCCCAAAAATTATCATTTAAACTTTCATCATATCTTCTAGCTAACTTGATCAACTCTTCAGTACCAATAGCTGAAAGATCCATAAAATCAACAGAACTAGGAAGTCTCTCTTTTAATCTAAAAGCCATAGCTTTTACAGCAGGTAAATACTGAATAGCTAATTCATCTTCTTTATGTTTTAAATCTTGAGTATATGCAGATATCATGATGCTTGCCTCATTGTAACTTCCTCAGCATTCATTTTTACTGCTGCATCAGTAATCTTATGTGCAGAATCTATTAATTTTTCTCGTTGATTTATTTCGTAAACAAACATATCCAGCTCTTTTTCATGTATATCTTTTGGGAAAGAATAAGTTTTAGCAATCGTAGTCCTATAGTAAAATGCAATTATTACATGCGAAAATAGATAAAAAAATATCGTAATAAAAAATGTGTACAACAATAAGCCCTCTGCATCTAAAGACTTCAATATACCAAAAACAATTCCAACAAAAAACCCTTGGACTGTAAAAAAATAAACAAAATTTTCACCTAACATATACAATTATCCCCAAATAAAGCTTAAAAGTGTTTTACTAAACGCTTAAATAATCCTGTTAAACCGCTTTCACTAGGTGTTACTAGCACATCTCGTTCCAAACTAACATTAATTTTGTTTGCAATAGATAAGATATCCTTATAAACAGATGACGATGGATGTTCCACACTAAAGAGTGTTCTTTGCTTTACAGATGAAGAAACTTTAACATCCGCATCTATTTTACCCATAAGTTTTAGGTTTAAATCTCCACCAATATTTGCAGTAGCTACTTTTTTTATTTTTTCATATACTGCTGTAGCTTCTCTTTCATTTTTAACTTGATTCATTATCAGACTAACATCATTTCTTAAAGTTGCGATAGTCTTAATAGTAGCATAAGCGTCAGTAATAGCTGCAGGATCTGGTACAGTTACAACTATAACATCATCAGCCGCATTTAAAAACATCTGAATATGTTCACCAATCCCAGCACCAGTATCTATTATCATAACATCAAGTTTATCTAGAATTTGAGCCTCCTCCATAAAACGCTCAAAAAGTGCTTGATTTGAGTACTTTAGTATCTCATCACCACTTTCTCCTGGGATCAAAATAAGATTTCTAGTAATTGGAATCAAAATATCGGAAACACTTGCTTCACCCTTTAACACATGTAAAATATTTTTTTTAATTTTTACATTAAACATTACATCTAGATTTGCAAGTCCAATATCCGCATCAAATATTCCAACATTTAATCCACTTTGAGAGAGCACATAAGCAAGGTTAGAAGAGATTGTACTTTTACCAACCCCACCCTTACCACTAGTAATTGCTATAAATCTTGTTTTTTTAGACTTTTTAACAGTAGATGAAGCTACAAGTTCTTCAAGTTTTTTTGCTTGATGATCCATCATACTTTACTCCTGTTAAATCCATTTAAAAGACAATCTACTAAAAAATCACTACTAGCATTTACTAAATCCTCTGGAACTTCTTGTCCAACAGAAAAGTAGCTTATAGGTTTTTTAGTATCATACGCTAGCGAGAAAATATTTCCAAAACCCATTGTTTCATCTAGTTTTGTAAACATTAAAGTATCTATATTTAAAGATGAAAAACTATCATAAGTGATTTTTAAATCTTCATACTTAATAGAACTCGGCATTACTAAAACTACATCTATGTTTGAGTCTCTATTACTAGTCTCAAGACACTCGTAAATCTTATCTATTTTATTTCTATCATAAGGCGATGAACCCATCGTATCAATCAAAATATAATCACAATGTTGTAAAGAGTTTAATGCTGAAGCAAATTCTGGAGGGTCGACAACTGTTTCAATTCCAAGTTTCATCATTCTTGCATACTGCATAAGTTGCTCAACTGCACCAATACGATAAGTATCAAGTACCACCAAACCAACTTTATATTTTTTATCTAAAAGGTAAGAGTATCTTGCTGCTATTTTAGCAATAGATGTAGTTTTTCCAACACCTGTTGGTCCTACTAGCATTATGATTTTTTTAGCTCCAGGAGCTGGGACACTCTCTCTTCTAATTGGTACCATTTTTCTAAGAAGTGTTTGAAAATATCTTTTCACCGTGGTAGAGTTTTCTCTCATCTTATATGGCATGTGCTCTAGAGTCATTTTCATAATAGAATCTAAATGATCTTTATTCATTCCACTTTGAGAAGCTAGTCTATATATTTCTGCAAATTCTGGAGGTATAGTTTGTTCTAACTCTGGAGATTTTTCTTCCCAAAACATATTTTGGATTAGTTTTACTTTATCGCCTAGTTTATTTATTTCGGTTTTTATCTCTTTAAGTTCTTTTGGCTCATAAGATGGCATTTGTATATTTTGTTTTGGAGCATTGTACTCATAAAGTGGTTCTCTAACTTCTGCAATTTTTGAGATTTGCTCAGCTGCACTAGAAAGATCAAACAACACATCTTCGCTTGTTTGCTTTAACGGTTTTTGTTCTTGTAATGGTTTTGGTTTCTTCGAATAGGTAGTTGGTATATCACTCTCTTCTATACCTATCACTATCTCGTAAAGAGCTTCACGACCAAGTGCTTTTTTTTGAATCTCTCTAGTTTCAATAAGCATACCATCATTACCAATCTCCATTTTTGCTTTTTGCAAAGCTTCAGATGGAGTTTTTCCTGTAAATGTTAATATTTTCATCTTATATCCATTAGTGGAATCAGCACACTTTTTCTGCTTGCCCATTGTGGATGAGGGACTTGTAATCTTGATGTATTTATAACTCTATTATCAAAAAAAATAATATCCAAATCTAATGTCCTAGGCGCATTTGCAAAACTTCGTTTACGACCAAATAGTTTTTCTACTCTTAACAAGTAGTCTAAAAACGGCTGTGGTTGCATTGATGTTTTTACAACAATTATTGAGTTTAAAAAATCATCCTGGTCTTTATAACCAAAAGGAGGATTTTTCAAAATCAACGATGTTTTTAAAAGTTCAACTCTTTTATCTTTTTTCAAAAAGAAAAAAAGCCTCTCAAATCTTCTTTTTACATCTCCAACATTACCACCAACACCAATAGTTGCTGTATATGGATGTGAAGATGTTTGAGTTTTACTAAAGCCAAAGTGTAAACCTTTAATAGTCTCATTTGAGCTATCTAGTTTACACTTTAAATACATAAAAACTATTTAGCTTCAGCTGCAACTTGTTGTTGTTTTTGCATCTCTTTAGCAGCATTAATCTCATTCATGATTTGTACCATTCCTGTCATTGCCATATGATAACCAAATGGTCCAAAGCCTACAATAGATGATGTACATACTGCTGCAATCATGTTTTCTTTTCTAAACTCTTCACGACGATGTATATTTGAAATATGTACTTCAATAGTTGGTAAAGAAACAGCAGAGATTGCATCACGAATAGCAACTGAAGTGTGCGTATATGCCGCAGCATTGATTATTATACCATCAGCATCACCATAACACTCTTGGATTCTATCTACGATTTCACCCTCTAAGTTACTTTGAAAAAATTCAATTTCTAAATTGCTTTGAGTTGCAAACTCTTTCATTTGAGCATGGATTTGCTCTAACTTCATTGGACCATAAATGTTTTGCTCACGAATACCAAGCATATTTAAATTTGGACCTTGAATTACTACTATTTTCATCTTCTACCTTTGTTAAATCTTTTATTTGGATATTCTATCGAAAGTTATATTAAAGAGTGTATAATTTGTTTTACAAATAAATTTTAAAGATATATATATGCAAATAATCGTCCCTCACTACATACTAACTTCAAATGCAGTTTTACAAAACCAAGCTATTGCCTTTGATGAAATAATTGAAAAAATAGCACCTTTTGAAGAGTTAATAGAGCTTTATCCTGATGCGAAAGTTACAACTTTAAGAGAAAACTCCCTTTTGATGCCAGGACTTATAAATGCTCATGTTCACATAGAATTTTCAGCAAATAAAACTGAACTTTCTTATGGTGATTTTATTGACTGGCTTTATAGTGTTATAGAAAATCGTGAAGAACTTATAGGTGGTTGTGATTCATCTTGTATGTCTAAAGCCATAGATAATATGCTTGAAAATGGAATCACTACTTTTGGAGCAATTAGTTCTCATGGAATGGATTTAGATGCTTGTGAGAATGCAAAGCAGAATGTTGTTTACTTTAATGAACTTATAGGTTCTCAAGCTACTATGGCAGATACTTTATTTGGTGATTTTTTATCTCGTTTAGATGCTAGTAAAACTGTAAAAAGAGAAGGTTTTCATGCAGCAGTTGCTATTCACTCACCTTATTCTGTTCATCCAGTTTTAATAAAAAAAGCACTACAAATTGTTAAAAACGAGAAGCTTCCTTTAACTGCTCACTTTATGGAAAGTCAAGCTGAGAGAGACTGGTTAGATAATAGTGATGGTGACTTTAAAAAGTTTTTTAATGAGCTACTAAAACAAGAAAGAAATGTAAGTGATTCTAGTGAATTCTTAGAACATTTCAACGAAGTTCCAACTCTCTTAACACATGCTGTTCAAGCTAATAATAGTGAACTTGAGACTATCTCTACATGTAGACACACTGTAATTCATTGTCCTATTTCAAACAGACTTTTAGGTAATCCAACACTAGATATAAAAGCTTTAAATGACAAAAAAATACGTTGGATTGTAGCTACTGATGGACTAAGTTCAAACTATAAACTAGACCTGTTTGAAGAGATGAAAATGTCACTTTTCATGCATCCATCAGCTCCACTTTTAAGCTTTGCTCACTCTTTACTTGATGGTGTTACAAAACATGCTGCAGAGGCTCTTGGTCTTAATACTGGTGAGATTAAAGAGGATAAAAATGCGGATATGCTTGTACTTGACTTAGATGCTGTTCCTACTAAAGAGTTGGCTATTCATTTAATATTACATCGCTATAATATCAGCAAAATTTATATAAATG
>CAZZAZ010000076.1:0-9150 GCA_964652355.1 uncultured Sulfurimonas sp.
TTTTTGCGACCGTGGTGGAACGGTAGACACGCTACCTTGAGGGGGTAGTGCCCTACGGGTGTGAGAGTTCAAATCTCTCCGGTCGCACCATAAATAATGCTTTAGTTAGATAATTCAGTGACAAACTTAGACAATATTGTTGTTTAATTATAACAAAAAGATATATTTGGCTATAATTAGAGACAATTAATATAAAAGAGTCTCTGTGATAAAAAAACTAAAAAGTATTTCAATAGCATACAAAATTCATATACCTTTAATTTTTACAATTTTATTTGGATTAGCTCTTATCTCTTTTAATGCTTATGTATCTATACATAATATTGAGCAACAAGCTATGGATGATATTAGTAAAAAAAGTGAGCAACAAGTTTTAACATCTGCAGATAAAGAATACGTATCAAAGTATGTTACTCAAGCCAAAAATATATTTTTGAAACAAATTTGGATATTATTTATTGTAGATATAATGATTTTAGTGATTTTAATTTATTTGTTAAATGTAACTTTTAAAGATCCAATATTTAAGCTCCTCAATGGATTAAAAAAGATTAATTCTGAAATAAAAAATGGTAAAACTCCAACAGAAGTTTATGCTCAACACAAATTAACTTATAATTCTCATGATGAAATGGGTGTGATTAGTGCTACTATTAATGCACTTTTAAAAACAATGAGCAAAACCTTTGCAGAGTTACAAAAATCTCAGAAACACACAGCTGAATATATAAATGCCATTTATGCGGGTGGACTAGTATCGGTTAGTGATATTGATGGAAATATAACTTATGTAAATGAAAAACTTTGTGAAGTTAGTGGATATTCAAAAGATGAGCTAATTGGTAAAGCGCATAATATATTTAGAGATATAAATACTCCAACAAAGATTTACCAAGAGCTATGGGATACAGTGAAAAATGGAACAATTTATCATAACTTAATGAAAAATAGAGCTAAAGATGGATCTTCATTTTATGTAAATACTACTATCATACCCATTAAAGATGAAAATGACAATGTAATAGAATATATAGCTTTTAGAGATAATGTTACAGAGTTAGTAAATTCTAAAAAAGAGTTAAAGCGTACTTTTTTACATGATTCTTTAACAAGTTTAGGAAATAGGTTTAAATTAATTGGGGATATTAGTAAAAATTCTTATTTAGCAATTATTGATATTCATCTATTTAAAGAGGTAAATGATTTTTATGGGCATGAAATAGGTGATTTAGTTCTAAAAGATTTAGCTCATAGGTTATTTGAAAATTTTCACAAGCATGGCATGAATGTTTATCATTTAAATAGTGATGAATTTGCTGTTTTAGCAGATAAAGTATTTATTTCAGAGGGTGAGTTTTTTGAACTACTTAGAGAATTTTTAGCAAAAAATATGACACATGAACTATTTATAAACAAAAATATAAATATATCAACACGATTAACTTGTGGAGTAGCTTATGATAATACACATTTAATCAATTATGCAGGAATTGCGCATAAGCAAGCTAAAAAATTAAATAGAGATATAGTTCAGTACTCTGTTGAAATAAATACAGATGAAGAGTATAGATTAAATTTAGAGTGGACAAATGAGCTGAAAAATGCGATAGCAGAAGATAGAATAGAGACATATTATCAGCCTATTGTAAATTCTAAAACTGGTCAAATAGAAAAATATGAAACTCTTATGAGACTGATTAAACGAGATGGTGAAGTTGTTTCACCCGTTCATTTTTTAGA
Source organism: uncultured Sulfurimonas sp. (assembly GCA_964652355.1). Lineage (GTDB taxonomy): Bacteria > Campylobacterota > Campylobacteria > Campylobacterales > Sulfurimonadaceae > Sulfurimonas. The sequence goes on from CAZZAZ010000076.1 coordinate 1,741, forward strand.
AATTGCTAAAAAAACTAGAGTTTATGAAGAGTTAACAAAAATTGTAGCACTGAAGTCTTTTACTAAGTTTTCAAATAGTGAATGTGAATTTTCAATTAATTTAAGTATAGAAGATATAATGGTTTACAATGTAGCTTCATGGATTTTTGATTTAGCGATTGAAAAGAATGTAAACAATCGTCTAGTCCTAGAAATAGTTGAATCTGAAGGAATAGAATCTTTTGAAGAAGTTGGACACTTTATAGAACAAGCAAAATCTCATGGTATGAAGATAGCTATTGATGATTTTGGAACTGGATATTCAAATTTTGAGTATTTAATTAAATTAAATGCTGACTATCTTAAAATTGATGGATCTTTAATGAAGGAGATAGATAAAGATGATAAACTATGTGGAGTAGTTGAGACTATTGTATCTTTTGCTAAGAAAAATGACATTAAGGTTATTGGGGAGTTTATTTCTACTCATGAAATCTATGAAAAAACTAAGGAATTAGGTATTGATTTTTCTCAAGGATATTATTTAGGTCATCCATCTTGTGAGGTAAACTATGAGTCAAAAAATAAAGATTGCTAATGATATAAGCGAGTTAATAGGTAATACACCGATTGTTAAATTAAATACACCATCGGACCTAACTGGTACTACTATACTTGGAAAATGTGAGTTTATGAATCCAACGTCTTCAGTGAAAGATAGAATAGGCTTTAACATGATTAGGCGTGCAAAAGAAAAAGGTCTAATCAATCAAGATACAATAATAATCGAACCAACTAGTGGAAATACCGGTATAGCACTTGCAGCTTCATGTGCATCACAAAATCTAAAACTTATCCTTACTATGCCAGAGTCCATGAGTTTAGAGAGACGAAAACTTCTTCTATCTTTTGGTGCAGAACTTGTTTTAACACCTGCAAAAGATGGTATGAATGGTGCAATAAGTAAAGCTAATGAACTTCAAGTGTTAATCGAAAATTCAATAGTCCTACAACAGTTTGAAAATCAAGCAAATCCTGAAATACATGAACTAACAACAGCTCAAGAAATTTTAAAAGATACTGATGGTAATATAGATGTTTTTGTAGCAGCAGTTGGAACTGGAGGTACACTTAGTGGTACTTCAAAGGTTTTAAAACAAAATCTAAAAGATATAAAAATAGTAGCAGTTGAGCCAGAAAAAAGTGCTGTATTATCTGGTGAAAGCCCTGGAATTCATAGTATACAAGGAATCGGTGCAGGTTTTATTCCAAAAATATTAGATACAAGTATATATGGTGAAATAGTAAAAGTTTCAAATGAAGATGCAATCCAAACAGCCAAAATGTTAGCTAGGAAAGAGGGCTTACTTGTAGGTATATCTGCTGGTGCAAATGTATTTGCAACAATGCAAGTGGCTTCAAGAGAAGAGTTTAAAGGTAAGACTTTACTTACTATTTTATGTGATACTGGTGAAAGATACTTAAGTACAGAACTTTTTGATGATTAGTGAGTTTTTAGAGACTGTAAAGTCTTTAGATGGTGTAGTATATAATTTAAAATATCATCAAAGTAGATATGAAAGTGTATTAAAATCTTTTAATATTTTAGAGTATAAAAATTTAAAAGATTATATAAATCCACCAATGCATGGACTTTACAGATGTAGATTAGTTTATGATAAGTCAAAAATAGATGTAGAATATATCAAATATAAAATGCGAAATATAAAAACACTTAAGTTAGTTTATGATGATGATATTGAGTATGATAAAAAATCAACATCCCGTCAAAATTTAAATAAATTATTTGAACAAAAAGACTCTTGTGATGATATTTTGATAGTTAAAAATTCTTTACTAACAGATACTAGTATAGCTAATGTAGCTTTATTTGATGGTAAAAGATGGTTTACTCCTAAGAATCCACTTTTAGAAGGTACTACTAGAAAAAGGCTTTTAGATGAGGGTAAAATTTATGAGTTAGAGATAGGTGTAGATGATATTTGTAACTTTGAAAAAATAGCTTTACTAAATGCTATGATAGATTTTGATATAATTGCAGGAGATAGTTTAAAGGATATTATTTGCTAGATGCAGTTATTGAAGATGAAAAATTTGCTAGATTGATGCAAAAAAATATACAAGATTTAGTTATTCATTTTTTTGCAAGTGAGCAAAACTTTGGGATACTTTGTAAGATATCTGATGTATATTTTGAACCAGAGCTTCCTAAAGAGATAAATGATGAATTCCGTCAACTGACTCTGTTTTTTTTAGCAGGATATACTTTTGACACTGCTAGGATTGTAGAGAACAATCTTGTTTTTGAAGCAGGTTTTGGAGCTGATAATTTTGGAAGTGTTGTTACTGTACCATTATTAAGTATTTTACAGGTAATTATTGATGAAACGCCAGTACTTATAAACCTATCTAATTATAAAAAAGAGATAAAAAAAGAAGTTAAAATAGATGAAGATGGTGTAGAGAATTCAATGGCTTCATTTCTTTCAAACCCTGAAAACTCTAAGTTTTTCTAGTAGAATTTATTTGAAAGTAGAGATAACTCTACTTATACTTTATTTAGTGATAAAAGATAGTTTACAACATTATCAACAAATGCGTCATGTTTTCTCTCTTTTGAATAAGCGATATAAAAACTTCTTTCAATTTTATAGTTTTTAAGTCTTGCTTCAAAAAGTCTACCCTCACCTAATTCAGCCGCTATTACATGTCTAGACATAACTGAAACAACAGGTTTTCCCTCAGTAGATGCATGTAAAATAGACTCTTTTATAGCAGTAGGACTTCCCATGATTCCTAGTACATTAAAGTTGTTACACTGAACACCCATTTCATCGAAAACTTCAGAAGTTAGTTTTCTAGTATGTGAGTTTTCATCACGACAGATCCAATCAAATTCCATCAAATCATCAGCTTGAAGTTGTTTTTTGATAGGTTGATTTGAAAACACAACAAGCTCATCAGGAACCCATTCTCTATATATAATTCCATCTTTAAAAACAGGGGATTCAATAAGCGCTACATCTATTTTTTTATCTTCAAGTTGTTCAATTATTTCGCAAGATAGACCAACATTCATATAAACATTGTTATCAATTCTCTTTTTGATTTCACCTAAATAATTTGGTAATACATAGTTACCGATAGCATTTGAAGAGCCCATAACAAAAGTAAAGTCTTTATTTATGATTTTAAGCAACTCTTTTTCACTGCTTGAAATAGACTTTTCTAGTCTTACAGCTATACGGTGTAGATCTTCACCCTCTTTAGTTAATAAAATACCATTTTTTTTTCTTTCAACGATTTTAGTATCAAGATAATCTTCAATAAATTTAATTTGTTGTGTAACTGCTGGTTGAGAGATTCCTAATTTTGCTGATGCCTTTGAAAAACTCTTCTCTTTGATAACCATCAAAAATGTTTGTAATTTTGCAAAATCTTTTAACATAATAATTCCTATAAGTTTAAATAATAATCAAATTATAACTCAAAATTATAATTAATGCAATAGTTTTGTAATAATTTATAGATTTTAGGATATAATAAATAAAATTACATCAAGATAGTAGCAATTATGGAAAAAATATTTGGTAAATTAAATGAATCACAAAGTAAAGCTGTTAAACAATCAGAGGGTCCTGTACTAATTCTTGCTGGTGCAGGAAGTGGAAAAACAACTACTATAGTATCTCGTCTTGCTTATCTTATAGAAGGCTTAGGGATTCCTGCTTCAAATACTTTAACATTAACATTTACAAATAAAGCTGCAAAAGAGATGCGTGAACGTGCATCTTCAATGATGGACAATCCTGCCTACCCACCACTTCTTTGCACATTCCATAAATTTGGACTTTTGTTTTTAAAGTTTAATATCCATCTGTTAAAACGTCAAAATAATTTTGTAGTTATAGATACTGATGATAAAAAAAGAATAATTAAAAAAATAAATTCAGAGATTCCAACACCATTAATTGCTAGTGAAATATCAAGATATAAAAACTCACTTCTTTCACCAGATGATGCATACAAACAAGCTGAACTTTTTAACTATCAACAAATTGCAAAAGTATATGAAGAATATGAAACATACCTACTTGAAAATAATTTAGTAGATTTTGATGACTTAATATCCCTAACATATAGACTACTTGATGAAAATCCAGAACTAGCGCAAACTACATCACAAAAATACCAGTACATAATGGTAGATGAGTATCAAGATACAAATGAACTTCAACTAAAACTAATCCAAAAACACATAACAATATATGTGTTGTTGGTGATGATGACCAAAGTATATATGGTTGGCGTGGGGCTCACATACGAAATATTATGGAGTTTCATGAAGATTTTGATGGTACAAAAGTTTTTAAACTAGAGGAAAATTATCGTTCTCGTGAGCCTATTTTAAAAGTTGCAAACTCTCTTATAGAGCATAATCGTTCTCGTTTAGGAAAAGAGTTAAAAGCAACTCGTGGTAGCGGTGAAGATATTACTGTTTTAAATTCTGGTGATGAAAATGAAGAATCGAGAAAAATAGCCCTACATATCTCAAAACTTCAAGACTCTGGTGTTAAAGCTGACAATATTGCAGTCCTTTATCGCGTAAATGTACTTTCTCGTTCTATTGAAGATGGACTTAATCGAGCAGGTATAAACTATAAACTTGTTGGTGGACTTAGATTTTATGATCGTGCTGAGATTAAAGACTTGATTAGTTATATTCGAGTTATTACAAATAATCATGATGACTTTTCTTTTAAACGTATAGTAAATAAACCAAAACGTGGATTAGGAAAAGCTAGTGTAGATAAGATAGAACTAGCAGCTCATGCCAATCAAACTTCTATATACGAGTATATTAAAAACTCATCATTAGCAGATTTGGAAGCTCTTGTTAGAAAGAAAAATGCAACTACGCTCAAAAAATTTATAAAAGATATAGCAAGTGTTGCAAAAGAGTCATCTGAGAATACTTACAATTTTATAGATATACTAGAAGATACTTTTAAACTAAAAGATATCTATAAAGGTCATCAAGATGAGCAAGATAAGATTCTTAATATGGATGAATTTTATGGACTTTTTCGTGACTTTGTGAAAAAATCTCCAGAGACATCTTTGGATGAATTTTTAAATGAGTTAACCCTTCAAAGTGAACAAGATCAAGTTGAAGGTGAAAGCATCTATATGATGAGTATTCATGCTTCAAAAGGTTTAGAGTTTGACCATGTGTTTATAATTGGTATGGAAGAGGGCTTTTTACCACTCGTTGGAGATGGAAGTGACCTAGAAGAGGAACGCCGTTTAGGTTATGTATCTTTTACTAGGGCAAAAGATACTTTAACTCTTTCTCATGTTGGAAGTCGTTTTTATAAAGGTCGTAGAAGTGATTTACAAAAATCAAGATTTTTCAATGAAGCTGGACTTTGTGAAGGATCACTAATTGTTGAAAAGAATACATCCTTTAAAAAAGGTGATTTAGTTAGACATAAAATTTTTGGCACAGGTCGTGTTAGTGGTGTAAGTAAGTCTGGTCGTGAGTTCAAATTAAATATAAATTTTGCAGGTACAAAAAGAGATATATTAGCTTCTTTTGTTGAGAGATTATAGTGAATAGGCTCTTTGTAGCCTATAAACCAACAGGCATATCTTCAAATCATTTTTTAAATTCATTAAAGAGAAAATACGGTACAAAAAAAGCTGGTTTTACCGGAACACTTGACCCTTTTGCAAAAGGTGTACTTATAATAGGTATGGGGAGCCATACAAAACTTTTTCGTTTTTTAAATAAAACTCCAAAAACTTATAGGGCTACTCTCTGGCTTGGTGCTGCATCAGACTCGCTTGATACTGAGCTTATTCAAAATGTAGAAATTCTAAAAGAGTTTACTTATAAAGAGGTAGAAGATACAGTTTTATCGCTTCAAGGAGATTTAGAATATGAGCCACCAATATTTTCAGCAAAAAGAATAAATGGTGAAAGAGCTTATGATTTAGCGCGTGCTGGAAAAAAGTTTACTCTAAATAAAATAAATTCTACTATATATGAGACTAGATTTATATCTTATTGTCATCCATTTGTAACATTTGAAGCCAGTGTATCTGAAGGTACATATATTCGTTCACTTGGTTTACTTATAGCAAAGAGGCTTGGTTTAGAGTTTGGAAGCCTTAGTGCGTTGGAGAGATTAAATGAAGGGCAGTTTATATTCGATGGTGAAAAAAAGCTAGATATTAGAGAATCCTTGAATATAAATCAAAATTTTTATACCGGAGATGGTGAAAATTTAAAATATGGAAGGGTTCTTGCTTTACAAGATTTAAGTATTAAAGAAGATGGCTATTATTGGTTACAAAATGAAGAAAATATATCGATAATAAATATACAAGAAAATAAAGTAAACTATGAGCTTGGCAGGATAAGTATATGTTAGTATTAGCTAGAAAAGAAGATGAGTCAATCGTAATAGGTGATAATATCACTATTAAAGTTATTTCTATTGATAAGGGTGTAGTAAAACTTGGAATTGATGCACCAAGAGAAGTATCTATAATTAGAAATGAGTTACTTGAAGATGTAAAAGACTCAAATATTGCTGCTTCAAAAAAATCTACTACAGGCGATGTAAGTTTACTAAGCTCAATTATCAAAAAGTAAATAAGGATGAAACTTTACAAGGCGTATGCTAAAGTAAATATTTTTTTAAAAATAACAGGTACCCGAGATAATTACCATGAGATAATATCTCGTTTTGTTGTAGTTAATTCTCTCTACGATAAACTCTCTTTTTTAGCAAAATCAGATGATAAATTTGAAATTATTGGAAATTTTTCTTGTACAACTAAACAAAATACAATCTATAAAGCTTATATTTCATTGTTAGAATATACAAAATCAAGCTCTTTAAAAAATTTAATGAAAAAATACGCAATCAAAGTTGAAAAAAATATTCCTGCATTTGCTGGACTTGGTGGTGGTAGTTCTGACGCTGCAACTTACCTTAAAATGTGTAACGATTCTTTAGACTTAGGACTTAGTTTAAATGAATTAGCAACTGTTGGTTTAAAAGTTGGGGCGGATGTTCCATTTTTTATTTATGGATACAATAGCGCAAATGTTAGTGGTATCGGTGAAGTAGTTGAAGAATTTATAGAAGATTCACTAGAGTATGAAGTCTATACTCCAGATGTAGAGATAAGTACACCAAAAGTTTATGTAAGTTACAGAGAGAATTTTTTTAGACCAATCAGCTCTTTTGTAGCAGATGAGCTAAAACAAAAAACATCGTTAGAAATTTTAAATACTATGAGTGCAGATGAGGCAAATGATTTGTTTAAACCTGCTTTTTTAGAGTATAGTGAACTTAAAAAATATTATAAACATGGTTATTTCTTTTCAGGAAGTGG
>CAZZAZ010000077.1:0-9124 GCA_964652355.1 uncultured Sulfurimonas sp.
CGCCTGCTTGTGTTCAAGCTTGTCCATCTGGAGCTATTGAGATAGAGGTTGTAAACGTTAAAGAGTGGTTAGAACGTGACATAGATGAAAATGCAAATATGCCGTTTCTTCCAGATGCAAGAATCACAAACTCAACTACAAGATACACGCTTCCAGCGAATATGCCAGAGTTAAAAGAAGTTGATGAACATCTACTAAAACCATCACATTCTGAAATACCATTAGTTTTTATGACAGTTTTAACTCAAATCTCACTTGGTGGATTTCTAGCGCTATTTTTAGGTGATGTTATGAGTCTGTTTGGATTAAGCTCAACGAACTGGATAATGGCTCTTTTGGTAATGCTCCCAGCCGCTTTAGGACTTCCTCTTTCTGCCCTTCATCTTGGCCGACCATTTTTAGCTATGACTGCCATGAAAAATATAAAAACTTCATGGTTATCTCGTGAGGCTTTAGCCCTTGGTATCTTTGTACTTCTTATGAATATAGTAGTTGTGCTTTATTTTGTTGAAGTTTCTCATACTATTATAATTTTAGTTGAGTTAGTAACTTTACTTGTTGGTATCTTTGGTATATATGCTCAAGCTATGATTTACCGTATCAAAGCTCGTCCATCTTGGAACCGTACTACTACAAATCTGAAGTTCTTTGGAGTCTCTTATGTAGGAGTGTTTTTACTAGCACTTTTAGTAGTATTTTTAGGTTTAAACGAAGTTGCAATTCCTCTAATAACTCTATCTATGTTAGGTGCAGTATCGCAGATGTTTTTTACATATGAAGATATGCGTACATTAGGAAATATAAAAGAGAACGAGTACCAACTTTTACGTACTCAAAGGTTATTAAATGAAAATTTTAAAAATACAAAACTATTTCGTTTTGTGAGTTTAATTCTTGGTGGTTTAGTATTCCCGCTTTTAGTAATAACTTTGTTTAGTGCTGGTGAATATGCCATGTCATTAGGTTTTATGGTAATTTCATTTTTACTTGTACTTTTAAGTGAATTGAGTGATAGATTTTTATTTTATTCAACTGTTGTACCTCTAAGTATGGCTGGTGGCTTTTTTGTAGGTAAGCAAAGATATTAACAAAGTATTTTAATTTTAAAAAAGGTATGTTTTGTTATAATGATTAAAAGGTTGTCTTATGATTAATTGGAATGATGGTTTATTGATTGGCGTAAAAGTTGTAGATGATGACCATAAAAATTTATTAGACATTATTAATAAATTATCAGAAGCGGTTAATGAAGATACTAATAAAAAAGAATTTGAAATACTGTTTGATAAATTGGAAATGTATGCAAAGGAACATTTCAGTAGAGAAGAGGTACTCTTAAAAAAGTGTGCTTATAAAGATTTTGATAATCATCAATACCAACACCAGTTTTTTGCAAATAAAATTATAGAGCTTAAGAAAAGTTTTTTTTCTAAAGATGATTATTTTAATCAAAAAGAGGTTATTACTTTTTTAACAGACTGGTTAATGAATCATATTGTTAATGAAGATTTAAAGTTTATTAATTGTTTACAAAAAGTTGGTCTTATTGAAGAAGATGAAAATACAGAATTATCATGGAAAGAAAAATTATTGGAGTTTATTACAACAACAATATCTTTTAACAAAAGAATGCATATATCTGTTATTATTCCTTTAATCGGTATGTTCTTATTTGCTTTGCTATTTGTTTGGAACAGTTATAAAGATTATACTAGCGTAAAGAATATATCTAGAGTTACTCGTTCTATTCTTGATATTAATAATTTAACACATTCACTACAAATAGAAAGAGGGTTAACTAGTGGTTATATATCTTCTAAAAATAATAAATTTTATAAAAAATTGATAAAGCAACGAAAAATTTCGGATGATGCAATAGAAGTCTTAATAAGCAAGTTAGAATTAGAAAAAAAATATTTTTCTAATAATGCTTTTGATAAATTTATAAGAGATGCAGAAGTATTAAAAAATATAAGGTTTTTAATAGATAGTAAAAAAATATCTAAAGAAGATGAATTTAGTTTTTACACAAAGATGATTAGAAATATACTTACAATGACATCAAGTATAATGTTTTTAGACAGCAATAAAGATATCTCTTATTCTCTATCTCTACTATCTTCCATGATAAATCTAAAAGAGGTAATGGGTCAAGAGAGAGCGTATGGAATGATGATAATAGAACAAGGAAATTTTACAGATAATCAATATAAAGAATTTTTTAAATTACAAGCTTCTGAAGAAACTTATTTTAGTATATTTAATAATGTTGTCACAAAGAAACATATGAAAATGATGAATAAATTTTTATCTTCAAATATATATAAAAGAATTTTATTGTATAAAGAAGAAATTTTAAGTAATAATTATACTGGATTAGACTCTAAAATATGGTTCGAACTTACAACAAAAAATATAAATGATTTAAATAAATATATAAATCTTCAGTTAACTGAAACTAATAATATGATTAAGAAGAATATAGATAAACTATTTTATAATTTTATATTATGGGTTATATACACTTTAATAATTTTAATTGTGACACGATTAATAATATATTTATTTGAAAAGAGTAATAATATACAATTATTGAAATTATCAAATGGAATGAAAGAAATAGCCGCAGGAAATAGAGCTGTAAAACTTCTGAATTATCATGATTTTAAAGATAATATATCTGAAATGTATGGATCATATGAATTAACACGACGCGCTCTTTTAAAAAGTGATATATATGCACAAATGTATATGGAACAAGAAAAAACGAAAGTACTTTATCAAGAAAAAATAAATAAAAGGCTTGAAAAAGAAGTAAATCAGGATGGACTTACAGGGCTTTATAATCGTAGGTATTTTGATATGATTTTTCTAAAAGAGTTATCTCGAGCAAGAAGAGATAAGCTTTCATTTACTTTTATAATGATGGATATAGATCATTTTAAACAGTATAACGATACATATGGACATAGTGAAGGCGATAATGTATTAAAATCAATAGCTCAGTTCCTTGATGAACAATTAAGTAGAGCTGGTGATTTCTGCTTTAGACTAGGTGGAGAAGAATTTGGTTTCTTTTTCACAAGTAATACTTTAGAAGAGGTTTTAAATTATACTAAAGTTATATGTAAAGGTATAGAAAATTTACATATTGAGCATTCTAAAAATTCAGCAAGTAACTATGTAACAGCATCTTTTGGACTTATACATTTTAATGCTGAATCTGTTGTTTTAGATGAACAAGCCATATATATAGCAGCAGATAATGCTCTTTATAGAGCAAAGGAAAGTGGACGTAATCGTGTAGTCGCACATGATATGAATGAGATGTAACTTTTTTTAAAATAGATATAAATCAAGTGTCTAATAATTAAGCTATAAAAATAGATATAAATTTTAATATATGTTATAGTTATAAGCATTAATACCTATTGAGAAGCGAGTAGTTATGATTAGTAAAATAAAAGATTTTTTAGGCTTTGACATAAATGTAGATAAGTATAAACTCTCATATGATGAAAAATTTGGAATGATTTCAGATGAAAAGAAACCAGATAAATGGGTTTTTTCTACATGCGGATATTGTGGAGTTGGTTGTGGTTTATATATCGGTGTTAAAGATGGTAAAGCAGTTTACACAAAAGGTAATCCAAAACACTTTGTAAACAAAGGCACACTTTGTCCAAAAGGTTTAAGTGAACATCAGCTTATTAACTCACCAGAACGAATACAAAAGCCGATGATAAGAACTAATGGTATTTTGAGCAATACAACTTGGGATAGAGTTTACTCAAAAGTTGGAGATGAGTTTAAACGCATAGCAAAAGAGCATGGTGAAAAAGCTATTGGTGTTATAGGGACTGGGCAACTTTTAACTGAGGAGTTTTATACACTTGGTAAGTTTGTTCAACTTGGTCTAAAAACAAATAACTACGATGGAAATACAACACTTTGTATGGCTTCAGCTGTTATGGGTTATAAACAATCTCTTGGAAGTGATGGGCCTGTTGGAAGTTATGAGGATTTTGAAAAAGCAAACTGTATCGTTTTAGTTGGTGCAAATATTGCAGATAATCATCCTATACTTAAACTTCATATCGCTAAAAATAAAAATAAACCTAAGATAATTGTCATAGACCCTCGTGCTTCAAAAACTTCACAAATGGCTGATTTGTTTGTACCTATTAAGCCTCGTACAGACTTAGCACTTTTCAATGGACTTTGTTACATCATAATGGAGCAGGGTTGGGAAGATGAAGGCTATATAAAAGCAAATACTAATGGCTACAAAGAGCTAAAAAAACATCTTCAAGATTATCAACCTGCTGAGGTTTCTAATATTACTGGGATAGATGTTAAAACTCTTTATGAGATTGCACGTCAGTTTACCGCTCAAGATGCAGTTCTCTCTGCTTGGACTATGGGTGTAAACCAGTCGTTTATGGGTACTGATACAGTAAGTGCTATTATAAACTTACACCTTCTAACTGGTCAAATTGGAAAAGAGGGTGCTGGACCATTTTCTATAACAGGGCAGTGTAATGCAATGGGGACTCGTGAGACAGGTTTTACCTCTTCACTTCCTGGTTATAGAAATTTTGGAGATGAAAAAGCTCTAAAAGAATATGCTTCACTTGTAAATGTACCTGAGGAGATGGTACCAACATCTCGTGGATATAAATACGCAGAGATTATTGATGCTATTGATAGAGGCGAAATAAAAGCACTATGGATAGTTGCTACAAACCCACTTGTATCTTTTGTAAATCAAGACAAACTTAAAAAGACTCTATCAAAGCTTGACTTACTTGTAGTTCAAGATGCTTTTATGTCAGATACAGCAGAGATAGCAGATGTTATATTTTCAGCTGCTACATGGGGTGAAAAAGAGGGTGTATATACAAACTCAGAGAGAAGATGTAACCGCGCAAATAAAGCAGTTGAACCATTAGGTGAAAGTAAGAGTGATTTTGACATAATTGTTGAGTTTTCAAAACAGTTTGATGGTGTAAATGAGATGTTATTTCCTGATTGGAAAAAGCCTATTGATGCCTTTGATGAGTGGAAAAAAGTCTCTAAGGGACAACTTTGTGATTATAGTGGTATTACTTATGAACTACTTGAAAAAGAGGGTGGTATACAATGGCCTTGTAACGAAGAGAGACCCCTTGGTACTAAAAGATTATATACTCCAGATATTAAGTTTCGTACTAAAGATGAAAAAGCAAACTTAATAAGTGCAGATTGGTTCCCTATGGCTGAAGCAGTTTGTAAGGAGTTTCCTCTTATCTTAAATACTGGTCGTACAGTTGAGCAATGGCATACACGCACAAAAACACGCTCTATAGATATACTAAATGATTTAGCCCCTGAAGCATGGGTAGATATAAATCCTAAAGATGCCCAAGAGTTAAAGGTAAAAAGTGGAGATAGACTAAGTTTATCTAGTCCTCGTGGTCGAGTTGAGGATGTGGTAGTTCGTGTTACGCAAAGTGTAGCACCATCTACTGTATTTGTACCATTTCATTTTAACACACAACTTGTCAATGCTTTAACACAAGATAGCTTTTGTCCAAAAAGTGGTGAACCAAACTTTAAACAAACTGCAATTCAACTTCATTCAAAAGAGGTTCCAGATGGGTTGAAGTTTCATGAGAGAGAAGTAAGTGGTGTAATAGAACATGTTAAAACTGTTTACGAGGGTGTAAAGTTAGTAGAAAAGGAATTTGCAAAATGATTTATAAAGTAATATCTTCTATCTTTTTATCAGTTGTATTAGTAGTTTATTTTATGTCTAGTTTTATTGAACCAGCGCCAGATAAAGAGTTGACTATTGCCACTGGTTCAGTAAATGGTACTTATTATAAATCAGCCTTGAAGTATAGAGAACTATTAGCAAAACAACATGTAAAACTAAATATTATTAACACAACTGGTTCTGTTGAAAACCTAGATTTAGTTAATGCAAAAAAAGCTGATATCGCTTTTGTTCAAGGTGGTATTATAGATTCTAAAGATAACCTATCTATAAGTTCATTAGCTAGTGTATATTATGAGCCATTATGGGTATTTTACAAAAATAGAGGCTATTCGATAGAATACATAGTAGAGTTAATAAACAAAAAAGTTTCTATTGGGATAAATGGTAGTGGAACTCAGTATTTAACTATTCAGATATTAGTAGATAATGGCATAACTACTGATAATACAAATTTGGTATCGCTCTCAAATGAACAAGCAAAAGAACAACTCATTAGTGGTGAAATTGACGCAGCATTTATGGTTAGTTCTCCATCTTCAGCACAAATCGTTGAACTGCTAGCTAACCCAGAGATAGAGTTACTAAATTTAAAAAGAGTAAAAGCATATAATCAAAAGTATAAATTTTTATCCTCTTTAATTTTATATGAAGGTACTGTTGATTTATATAAAAATATACCATCTGAAAATAAAAAACTATTATCAACTACTGCAAATTTAGTATGTAGGGATGATTTGAATTCTGAATTGATTAGAATATTTTTAAAGCAAATAAAAAAAGTTCATTCTAAGGAATCTATCTTTGAAGAAGAAAACCAGTTTCCATCTTTAGATAACTTAGATACAAAAATAAATGAAGAGGCACAAAACTATTTAACAAAAGGTGATAGTTGGCTTGAATCTATTTTTCCTTTTTGGATTGCCTCACAAATTGATAGGTTAAAACTTTTACTTATCCCGTTGTTAACTTTACTATTTCCTCTATTTAAAGGTGTTTTGCCTTTATATACTTGGACAATTAGATCAAAAATATATAAGTGGTATAAAAAGCTAGATGCTTTAGAATATAAAGAAACCTTGAGTGAAAATGATATTGAAAATAATATAAAAGAGTTGCTTGAGTTAAAAGTGGAAGTTCAAGAACAAACAAAAGTGCCACTCTCTTATAAAGGTGAATATTATAACTTACTACTGCATATTGATTTAGTGCTTAAGGGATTAAGAAAGAAATATATTTAACTGTATAAAATAAAGGCAACTTAAAGCTTGAAATAGCCTAAAAAATAGTTATTATTATAATAATAAATAATATGGAGCTTTTATATAATGGTAGAACTAGAAAAAGCATACGAAGCTAGAAGTAAAAAATTAAATAAAATTGAGAAAATAAAACAAACTAAAAATCCTCAAGAAGCTTTTGATGCCCTAGAAGAGTATGCTAGAAATGGTTACGATTCCATACCAGATGATGATAAAAAATACTTTTTGAAATGTTTCGGAATATATGATAGACCAGCTACTCCAGAGCGGTTTATGTTAAAACTTCGTATACCTGGTGGATTTTTAAATGCAAGTCAGGCTAAGGTAATTGGTAAATGTGCTAAAGAGTTTGGGCAAGACTACATAGATTTGACAACAAGACAGCAGTGTGAACTTAGATTTTTACGCATTGAAGATTTACCAACTATTTTAAAGCGTTTGGGCGAAGTAGGCATTGATGCTTACCAAACTGGCGTTGATAATATACGAAGTATCATGAGTGATCATTTTGATGACTTAGCCTTTGACAATGTTTTACCTTCTCATAAAATACTTTTAAAACTTCAAGAGACATTTTTACATAATGCAGAATGGATATCTACACTTCCTAGAAAGTTTAACGCGGCGATTACCGGTTCACTCTCAAACAGATGTAATATTTTTTGTCATGATTGTGGTTTTGTTTTAGCTCAAAAAGATGGCGTATATGGTTATAACATGTATATTGGTGGAAAAGTTGGAGTTGTTGGTAAAAAGGCAGATATATTTTTAAAAAATGAAGATGAGGTTATAAAAGCATTTTCTTCTTTAACTGAGATTTTTAAAAAGTTTGGCTTTCGTGATAACCGTAATAAAAATCGTCTTCACTACTTAATAGAAGCAGTAGGACTAGAAGTAATTGAAAAAGCTATAAGAGAATATGCTGATGCAGATTTTGATACATCTGGTGAAACAATGACTAAAATGGATGCAAATGATGCTTCACAAGGTCGAGTACAACTTCGTGATGGCTCATTTGGTGTACATGTAGTAGTTCCCTCTGGTATATTTACAGGTTCTGATATGGTAACTGTATCTGAGTTATCAAAAAAATATGGAGATGAACAAATTCGTTTTGATATGGAACAGTCTATTTATATACTTGGTGTTAAAGATGTTGATACATTGCTAGCTGAAGAATTTTTTGAAAAATACAAAAGTTTAAATACTCCATATTTTAATAACCTTATAGCTTGTGCCGGGACACAACATTGCCCATTTGGAGTTATTGAAAATAAAAATGATGCTATTGAGATGTCAACATATCTTGATGAAAAAGTACCTCTAACAGTTGGTAAGGTTAGAATGTACTGGTCTGCATGTGTAAAAGGTTGTGGAATCCATGGTCTAGGGGATATAGGTTTTGAGGGTTGTAAGGCTAAAATAGATGGTGAAACTGTTGATGGAGTCAATATCTATCTTGGTGGTAAACTTGTTTCAAATGATGGTGTAGAGGGTAGGACAGTTTTAAAGTCAGCACCACTTAAATATGCAAGATTTTATGTTGAAACACTTATGTTAAAGTATAAAAAATATTCACAAAAAAGTGAGAGTTTTGAGAGTTTTAACGAGAGAGTACTACAACAATATTCAATGGCAAATATAGGCTTTATTATGAAACTAGATGCATATTTACGTTTTAAAAATATAAATATAAATTTAAGCTTTTCAGATAAAGTAGGTACTGGTAAAAATGAAGAGTTTGAGATCTTTGAACTTGGTCGTAAGCTTTACTTTAAACTCTCAAAACAAGAACCTTATACAGCTTATGAAAGATTTACAAATGTACTTAAGAGTGAAAAATATAAAAGTATAAAGGAGTTAGTTCCAAATATTGATGAAAATATAGTTACTCTTTTAGAGAAAATATTATGTACAAAAGAGGAAAATCGTGCTGTTGTTTTCTCAGAATTAGCATCTTTAATAGAGTTATAAGAGATACTTAAGTATAATTCGCGGATTATACAAAGGATTTTCATGGCTAACAAACGCGTATTAGTGAAGTTTTCAGGTGAAGCACTTGCAGGTGAAGCAGGTCATGGGATTGATACACAGATATTAAAAT
>CAZZAZ010000078.1:0-8999 GCA_964652355.1 uncultured Sulfurimonas sp.
ATGAATGAAATGTATAATATGGGTATTGTAACACATTACTATAGTGTGTGGGCTGTTTTTGGAGTGATTTTACTAAATTTATTTATGCTTAATAAAGCCGATGATGTGCAAAAATATAGAAGGTTTAATACCCTCTTTATGCCAATAGGTTCTATGTTTATTGGTGGGGTAATTTTTACTGGTGTTATTATGATGGCAGCGAAACATTTGGACTTTACAATAGAAAATATTTTGATGATAGTTATTGGGATTTATATAATTGTTTTAGAAGCGAAAAGAAGTAAAAAACTTAGGTTTATAAAAAATGATGATTTGCAAACTTTTGTGTTGTATCAAGCAGAGGTAAAAAAACTCTTACTTTTAGAGTTGCTTTTACTTGTGCTTATATCTGCTTGGATGTTAATTTGATCTATATTTTTCATAAAGATGCTGGAGATAAAACTTTAAACATCAAAGGTGAAGTGCATAAATATTTGGTGAAAGTAAGACGCCATGATATTGGTGATAAGATAGACTTTCGTTCACAAGAAAATTTAAAAACACTACATACATATGAGATAAAATTTTTAGAATCAAGGTCCGTATTTTTAGAGTTAATATCTTCAACAGAGCATGAGGTAAAAGCTTATAAACCTTTGCATATCGGATGGTGTGTGATAGATGCAAAATCTGCTGAGAAGGTTTTACCATCACTTTGTGAAATCGGTGTAGAAAAAATTACTTTTATATATTGCGATAGAAGTCAAAAGAACTTCAAAGCAGACTTTAAAAGATTTGATAGGATTCAAGAAGCATCTATGCAACAATCTGGAAGAAGTAGTTTTATAGAGTTGGATACTTGTAAAAATATTCAAACATTTATAAAAACTTATCCAGATACAAAAGTATTTGATTTTTGTGAAAATATTTTAGAAGATGGTTCTGATTTTCAAACTGTACTTATTGGTTGCGAGGGTGGTTTTTCACAAAATGAGAGAGAGTTATTAAACAAACAAGATAATTTTAGGTTGAACTCTCCTATGGTATTACGTTCAGAATCAGCTGTACTAGCCGTAGCTTCAAAGATAATACTATAACTTTAAGAAATATTTAGATATAATTTCGACTTAAAATTCCGCACCCATACGGAATTAAAAAATATATAGATGTTCGTACACTCCGAATATCAAAAGGCAAAACAATGAAAAAAGATTTACACCCAGAATTTGTAACTTGTACAGTAACTTGTGCATGTGGAAACACTTTTGAGAACAAAGCAGCTCAAGATACACTTAAAATAGATATCTGTAACGAATGTCACCCATTCTTTACAGGTTCAGAACGTATGGTTGATACTGCTGGTCGTATCGAGAAATTTAACGCACGTTACGCTAAAAAATAATCAAGAATTTTTCTTGCTTAGTCTAGTTCCAACTCCGATTGGAAATATAGGCGATATTTCACTTAGAGCTATAGATGCTTTAAGTGAAGCGGACACACTACTTTGCGAGGATACTCGCGTTACAAAAAAATTAATTCACATTTTAAAAGAACGTTATAACACTGTCTTTAAAGAAAATCAAAACTTTATATCTCTACATTCACATAATGAAAAAGAGTTTATAGATAAGTTAGAGCCATCTTTCTTCCAAGAGAATGTTATATATGCTTCTGATGCAGGTATGCCAGGTATTAGCGATCCTGGTCAGGCACTTGTAAAATATGCACAAGAAAATGATATAAAATATGATGTGCTCCCCGGTGCAAATGCAGTTTTAACAGCATTTGTAGCTAGTGGTTTCGTAGAGACTCAGATGCTTTTTTGGGGCTTTTTGCCACATAAAGGTAAAGATAGACAAGCCTCACTTCTTGGTGCTTTAAATTCTGGTTTTACTACTATAGTTTATGAGTCTCCACATAGATTAGAGAAATTTTTAAATGAAGTAAATATTGAAGAGAGTGAACGTAAAATATTTTTAGCAAAAGAGTTAACTAAAAAATATCAGCGTTATTTATTTGGTACTGCAAAAGAGTGTTTGGATAAATTAGATAAAAATTTTCGTGGTGAATGGGTAGTTGTTATCAAAGCATCTAGCAAGCATAATGCAAGTGCAATAAGTCAAAATGACATATTAGAATTAGATTTACCAAAAAAAGTTCAAGCTAAATTAATCTCTAAAATAACTGGTGAAAACACGAAAGAGTGTTATAAAAGACTCTTAAACACATAAAGTAGCCAGTTTGTTACCTTTTTTTAATTTTTTTCGCTAAAATATCTTCATGTTAATTTATGCTAAGCAACCAATCAATTATATTATTAAAAACTATCCTGAGAGAATCAAGACTTTGTACCTTGCAAAAGAGGTAGATAAAAAAGAGTATTCTCGTTTAATGAAGATGAGTTTTGAAGTAAAACGTATACCACCTGATGCAGCTGGGAAAATGTGTAAAAATGCTTCACATCAAGGTTATTTAGCAGAAGTTAGCGATTTTAAAATGTATGACTATCAATCATTTTTAGGTAAAGAGTTTGTACTTGTGTTATCTGGGCTTACTGATGTTGGAAATATTGGTGCAATAGTAAGAACAGCTTATGCACTAGGTGTCGAAGCTATGATCGTTTGTGGTGTTAAGCAACTTAATTTTGAAGGTATACTGCGAACAAGTACAGGTGCTTTATATGATATGCCTTTAGCATTAGAAACAAATGTTCATAATGTTATGAATGATCTAAAAATGTCTGGTTTTACCACTTATGGTGCTGATATGGGTGGTAAAAATATTCGTGATGTAGAAGTAAAACAAAAACGAGCTTTATTTTTAGGCTCAGAGGGTGAAGGCTTAACTTCAAGACTTGTTTCTAAGCTAGATGAAGTTGTTAGTATAGAGATGTCACATGGCTTTGACTCGTTAAATGTCTCGGTTGCTGGTGCTATTTTGATGGATAGGATGCGTTAATGGGTGAGGGCTATGATAAATTAACGAGTATTGGTACACAAAAAATTCATGAGGCTACTCATATTTCAAGATTACATATCCAAGCGGTAATTCATGAGAGTTATGATGATATGACTAAAATTCAGTTTTTAGGCTTTATCTCAATTTTAGAAAGAGAATATAACCTCGATTTATCAGAGTTGAAAACTAGAGGAATTGAATATTTTGGTGAAAATACAGTAGAAGAACAAATAAACAATAAAGTTTTTGTTATACCAAAAAAGAAGAAAAGTTTTAAAGTTTTTTATATATCTTTTGCAATTTTAGCCTTTATGGCGGTATCATATTTTTCTTTAGCAAGTTTATCTCTGGATGATGAAAATATAGAAAGCGTAGATAATACGAGTATAATAAATGCACAAGAGAGTATTGAGGCAAATATAAGTTCAGAAGCTAATATTACAAAAGATATAAAAGTTGAAGTAGATGAAAAAAAGCCTCCTGAAGCACAAACATTTGTAATTACTCCAAGTGCTGATGTTTGGATAGGTTACATTGATTTAGATACACATAAAAAGTATCAAGCTACTGTAAGTGATGAACTATCTCTTGATGCTAGTAAAACTTGGCTTTTAACATTTGGACATGGTTATTTTAGTGTAAATATCGATGGCAAAAAAGAAAAATATGCTGATAAAAAAACACTTAGATTTATATACAAAGATGCAAATATGACAAAAATACCTTATAAGAAATGGCAAGAGTTAGAAAAAGGCGGTGAATGGTAAAAATATTTTTACTTCTACTACTTACCTTTTCTCTTTCTTTTGCAGATAACAATGATAACTTAGTTTTTAGCAAGATTAAATCTCTTGTTGGTAAAAGAACATACAGTGAAAATGAAGCTTATATAAAAATTGTATTTTCACCAACATATGATTATGTCCAAAATGATAAAGTTGATTCTGTAAAACTTATAGCTATGCTTAAAGAACAGGGTCTATTAAATCTTTTTTTCAAAAAACCAAGAGAATTAAACCTTAATTTTCAAACAAATGGTGCACCACTTTTTTTTGTAAAAGTGATGGGTGATACTTTGCGTAATATTGGCTACTATCGTTATGTTACAAAAGAATCAAATCTACAAGATTCTAAGTTTACTTGGAAAATATCTATAAATTCTGAATATGCAACAGATCCAATAATACTTCAAAGAGAGTTATTGAAAAGTGGTTGTAAAATAGTTGATGTACAAAGAAATGCTCCTGCAGATTGGACATATATTATAGATATGAAAGATGCATATCTAAATACTCAAAAATTAAGTGATGGAGTAGAAGTAAGACTTAAACGCTCTTTATATGCTTACTGGGTAAATGTTTCAAGTATCAGTAAGTTGAAAATTAAAAGTTCTTATAGAAATAATTGGTATCCATATATTGCTTATTATGATAAGTCTTTAAAACTTTTACAAGTTGTGAAAAGAGATACAAAAAGACGAGCGATTACTCTAAATCTTAAAGAAGATACCTATTATATTAAAATATCTGATATTTATACTCTTAAAAATATTAAAGATTCTCTCATTTTAGAACCCTCAGGAGAGAGGTAAAGTAAGTTCATAAACTTAGCATTATCTTTTTTCGCTAAAATACGATTAATAATTTAAAAAAGAAATAGATGACAGATGAAACTTAATGTTTATCGGGCAATATTTTCATAAATGAAAATATGCTCCTCAAAACAGTTTCTACTGTACGAAGGGAACCTTCTTGTTTGATGAGATAAGATTTGATAGAGTAGAGAGACTTCCAAAATATGTTTTTGCTGAAGTAAATGACATTAAAATGGCAGAGCGTCGTGCTGGTAAAGATGTAATAGATTTTTCAATGGGTAATCCTGATGGAGATACACCTGAACATATCCGTGCAAAACTTGTAGAGTCTGCACAAAAAACCAAAACTCATGGTTATTCAACATCTAAGGGTATTCCAAAACTACTTAAAGCGATTGCTGACTGGTATGAACGTAGATATGATTGTGTACTAGATCCAGAAACAGAATGTGTAGCTACTATGGGTTCAAAAGAGGGTTATGCTCACTTAACTTATGCTATTACAAACCCTGGTGATTTAGCTGTTGTTCCTGATCCAACTTATCCTATTCATGAATACTCTTTTATATTAGCTGGTGGTTCTGTTGTGAAGTTTGGGATAGAGTTTGATGAGGACTATAAAGTAAATGAAGATAAGTTTTTTGAAGATTTAGAGAGAATGTTTAAAGAAAACTCTCCTAAGCCAAAATATGTACTTGTAAACTTCCCACATAACCCATCAACTGCAACTGTAACGCCAGAGTTTTATGTACGTTTAGTTGCAATGGCAAAAGAGAAAAGGTTTTATGTAATCTCTGATATTGCGTATGGAGACATCACTTTTGGTGGTTATAAAACTCCATCTATCATGTCAGTCCCTGGTGCTAAGGATGTAGCAGTTGAATCTTTTACACTTTCTAAGTCTTACAATATGGCTGGTTGGCGTGTAGGTTTCTTTGTAGGAAATCCTAGACTAATCGGAGCACTTCAAAAGATAAAATCTTGGTTAGATTATGGGATGTTTACACCTATTCAAGTAGCAGCTACTGTTGCACTAAATGGTGATCAGCAATGCGTGCAAGATATTACAGATAAGTACGACCACAGACAAGATGTCCTTATAGAAGCATTTGACAGAGCTGGTTGGCATATACGCAAAAATCAAGCAAGTATGTTTTCATGGGCAAAAATTCCAGAGTGTGCAGCACACTTAGGTTCACTAGAGTTTTCAAAAAGATTACTTACCGAAGCTGGAGTTGCAGTAGCACCAGGTATCGGTTTTGGAGCATATGGTGAAGGTTATGTCCGTATAGCCTTAATAGAAAATGACAACCGTATCCGCCAGGCTGCTAAAAATATAAAAGCATTTTTAAAACAATTTCAAACTGAGTAATCACACTAGTGTGATGGGCTTCCTGCCGAAGGAAACCTAGTGTTAACGTAGGTAAAGGAATTACTTCCTTTGCCGTTATAAATAGGGATAAAATGGTTCCCTTAAATTTATGAAATAAATTAAAGGAAATAATTAAATGATAAAAGTTGGAATAATTGGAGTTGGAACTGTTGGAACTTCAGTAGCACAAATATTAAAAGATAATGCTGATGTTATATCTGCTCGCGCAGGACAAGAGATAGTTGTAAAAACTGGTGTTGTTAAAAATCTAAACAAA
This sequence comes from uncultured Sulfurimonas sp., assembly GCA_964652355.1. Lineage (GTDB taxonomy): Bacteria > Campylobacterota > Campylobacteria > Campylobacterales > Sulfurimonadaceae > Sulfurimonas. Next base: position 6,181 of record CAZZAZ010000078.1, read on the forward strand.
GACAGAGGTTTAGACATAGTTATAACTGATAATGTTGATGACGTTTTAAATGACAGTGAAATAGATATCGTTGTTGAACTTATGGGTGGTGTTGAAGAGCCATTTGAAGTGGTAAAAAAAGCACTTAAAAGTGGAAAAGCAGTAGTTACTGCAAACAAAGCACTTCTAGCATATCATCGTTATGAGCTTTCAGATTTAGCAAAAGATATTGCATTTGAGTATGAGGCATCTGTTGCTGGTGGTATCCCAATCATCAATGCTCTTCGTGATGGTTTATCTGCAAATCATATAGAGTCTATTATGGGAATCATGAACGGTACTTGTAACTATATGATGACTGAGATGACAAATAATGGTGTTGATTATGATGCTATTTTAAAAGAAGCACAAGAGTTAGGTTATGCAGAAGCTGACCCAACATTTGATGTTGGTGGATATGATGCAGCTCATAAACTTCTAATACTCGCTTCTATCGCTTATGGAATTGACGCGAAACCTGAAGATATCTTGATAGAGGGTATTGACAATGTAACAAGTGATGATATCGCTTTTGCAAAAGAGTTTGGTTATGCTATAAAACTTTTAGGGATTGCTAAAAAAGATGCTAATGAAGTTGAGTTAAGAGTCCATGCTTGTTTAATTAAACAAGAAGAGATGATTGCTAAGATAGATGGTGTTATGAATGCTATAAGCGTTGTAGGTGATAAAGTTGGTGAAACACTTTACTATGGTCCAGGTGCTGGTGGAGATGCAACAGCGTCTGCCGTTGTTGCAAACATCATAGATATAGCTAGGAGTGGAAAATCTACTCCAATGCTTGGTTTTGATAAACCTATGGAAGGCAAGTTAACACTTAAGCCAACAGCAAATATAGAATCAAAATACTATCTTCGTATAAATGTATCAGATAAAGCTGGTGTTTTAGCTCAAGTTACTAAAACTTTTGAAGAAAATAACATCTCAGTTGAAACAATGTTACAGCGTCCATCTTGTGAATATTCTGCAAATTTACTCATCTCTACTCATCTTGCAAAAGAGAGTGATATACAAAATATGATACAAAATATACATGCTTTAGATTTTGTAAATTCTAAACCTGTCATGATTAGGATAGTATAAAACTAGAAACTCTTTTTAAGAGTAAAAACTGTAAAATCCTCTTAATAAACTAATGGGATTTTTATGGACGATACAAAAACAATAGATAGCGTATGTACATACTGTGGTGTTGGTTGCGATATAGCAGCACATGTTAAAGATAACAAAATTGTAAAGATTTTTGCTCATCCTGATGGGGTTGTTTCTCAAGGAAAACTCTGTATAAAGGGTAAGTACGGTTATGACTTTGTAGCTTCAAATGAGAGAGTTCGTAACAATAGAATCCGTAAAACTTTCTTAGAAAAAAACCCTGCTATAAAAAATGCTGTTAGTATGAAACTTCAAGATTTTGACGACACTTGGTATGAGACAGATTTAGATACTGCTACAACTATTGCATCGCTAAAGTTAAAAGATATCCAAGAAAGATTTGGTCGTAAGTCCATCGCTTCTATCGGTGGTGCTAGAACAAATTGTGAATCAGTTTACCTATTTCAAAAATTTACTCGCCATACACTTAATTCACCACATGTTGATAATTGTGCTAGAGTTTGTCATTCACCATCACTTAAGGGTATGAAGACAACTATAGGTGAAGGTGCTGCTACAAATCCTTACAATGATATCTACAATGCAGAGTTTATGATAGTTATTGGCTCAAACACAACTGAAGCTCATCCTATCATTGCAAATCGTATAGTTGATGTAGCTCGTGAACATGATAACCTTGCTGTTTTTGATGTTCGTGAGATTAAGCTTCACCGTTATGCAAAGTATGAAGGGATTATTCCACATGAAGCAAACCTTTTAGTTTTAAATATGTTAGCGTATGTAATTATAGATGAAGAGTTATATGATGATAGTTTTATAGAGGACAGAACAAAAGGTTTTGCAGAGTTTAAAGAGAGTATTTTAAATGATCCTTATGCTAATCCTGATTACTTTAAAGAGATAGAGGGGTATGAGTATCTAAGTAAGATGATTAGAAAAGTAGCTCGTGAGTATGCACTGAAGAAGTCTATGATATTTTGGGGACTTGGGATTACTGAACATATAGATGGCTCTTATGCAGTGATGGCTATAACTCATTTATCATTAATGACAGGAAACATAGGAAAGTCTGGAGCTGGTCTTATGCCACTTCGTGGACAAAACAATGTTCAAGGTGCTTGTGATATGGGGATGCTTCCTTACTTTGACCCAGATTATCAAGAACCAAAAGAGATAGGCTTAATGACACCACAACTTGTTGATGAGATGCTACAAGATAAATTAAAAGCTGTTATAAATATAGGTGAAGATTTAACTCATATACATCCAAATCTAAATAAAGTTGAAAAGGCACTAGAGCATTTAGAGTTTGTAATGGTTCAAGAGTTATTTATGGTGGATGTCACAAAATATGCTGACATAGTTATAGGTGTAAAATCAGCTTATGAAAAAACAGGTGTATATGTTAATGCTATGCGTCGTCTTCACCTTTCTCAGCCATTAGTTGAGTCTGATTTACCAGATGATTGGGAAGTTTTACAGTTACTTGACCAAAAAATGGGTGGAGATTCTGACTACAAGTCTTCGCAAGATGTTTGGGATGAGGTTAGAAGAGTTGCATATCGTCGTTTTTCTGGTGCTGATTATCATCGTTTGGAAAAACATCGCAAACGTGGACTTCAATGGCCTGTTCATACAGAGGATACCCCGATACTTCATCAACTAGATTT
>CAZZAZ010000079.1:0-8878 GCA_964652355.1 uncultured Sulfurimonas sp.
TATTTTTTAGAAGAGAAGTTTGAAGCGGGACTTGTTTTGGCTGGTAGTGAAGTTAAAGGTATTCGCGCAAAAAGAGTAAACCTAAAAGATAGTTTTATCCGTTTAGTTGGAGATGAAGCATTTTTATTTAACGCACATATTGGTCGTTTAGAGACTACTCATCATTACTATACTCACGAAGAGCGAGGAAGTCGTAAACTATTACTTCACCGTCAACAGTTAAACAAAATGAAAAAAGCAGTTGAAAAAGATGGTTACACAATAGTACCTTTACAACTCTACTTTAACGCGAGAAATTTGGTAAAAATTCAAATAGCGATAGCTAAGGGTAAGCAACTTCATGATAAAAGGCAGGATTTAAAAGCTAAAGATATGAAACGTGATATTGCTAGGGCTATGAAAGATTATTGATGAGATTTTTAGTATTATTTCTTTTATCTTTAGTATCTTTAAGTGCACTTGATTTTAATATATCTTCAAAAATAACTTCAAATGCTAGAACTCAATATATAGAGTTTGAAAAAAAAGAAAATATTAAATATGAAAGATTAGTTGATGGAAAAAGAGTATATGGTATTTTTAATCATCCACTTGATAAAACAAAGGTATATGCTCTTTTACCTACTTCATACTATCAAAAGCCAAAATCTACAAGTGTAAAAATTATTTATACTAAAAATGGTAAAAAGAAAAAAGAATCATTTGTTTTACAAATAAAAGATGCAAAATATAAAAAAGAAAAAATTCAAGTTCAAAAATCAAAAGTAAATCCAAAATCAAAAGAGGTAAAGAGGAGAATAGCAAAAGAGTATAAGAAGGCTATGGATATTTATGGCTATGCATCTCCAAGAAGTTACATTAAAAATAGCTTTATTGTACCAATGGAATCCAAAATTACTTCTGATTTTGGAAAAGCAAGAGTTTACAATAATGAATTAAATGGCTATCATAGTGGTACTGATTTTCGTGCAAAAATAGGTACGCCAATTATTGCTTCAAATGATGGAAAAATAGTGCTAGTACAAGATAGATTTTATTCTGGAAATTCAGTTATAATAGACCATGGACAAGGGATTTATACTTGTTATTATCATATGAGTGAGTTTACAGTTAAAAAAAATGAAATGGTAAAAAGAGGTCAAGTTATTGGACTCTCTGGAGATACTGGACGAATTACTGGACCACATCTACATTTTTCAGCAAGAGTTGGTGGACTTCAAGTTGATCCATTACAATTAATAGAGTTACTAAATAAAAATTTATTATTAAGAGAAACAATATGACCTTATTTCAAATAATTATGCTAGGCGCTTCAGCTTACTTCGCCTTTAAAATTTATGAGCATATGCAAACCTTACAAGATCCAAAAGAGAAAAATATACAAAATGAAGATGAACCAGCAAATAGAACTATTGATGCATTTTCAACATTTGATTCAAGTACTCTTATAGAAAAAGCAGATGAAGAGAGAGAAAAAGAAAACCTCGAAAGAGCTTTAGCAATTTACAGTGAAGCTAATATTAAAGACCCTAATAATGCAGAGATACTTTTTAAAATGGGTTACACACTAGCTCTTCAAGGTAGAGACCCTGAAGCATTAGAATATCTGTTTGAATCTATAAAAAATGATGCAAGTAATCCTTTTTCATACGAAGAAGTATCTAAGATTTATGAAAAAATGGGAGATAGTGAAAAGGCACAACAATATCATAAAATGGCGGTAGAAATAGATGAAAATATCTGAAATATATGAATTTTTAAACTCTCTTTCACCATTCGAGTTACAAGAGGGTTGGGATAACTCAGGTCTTTTACTTGGAGATTTTAATCAAGATATAAAAAAGATAGTTCTAAGTATAGATGTAGATGAAGCTCTTGTGGACTCAATGGATGAAGATACTCTGTTGATTACTCATCACCCCATAATATTTGGTGGCTTAAAGCAACTTCAATTTAACCAATATCCTGCTAATTTAATCCATAAAATGATAAGAAAAAATATAAGCAATATTGCAATGCATACAAATTTTGACCAAACACATTTGAATGAATATGTAGCTAAAGAAGTATTAGGATATGAGATACAAGAAAAAGATGGATTTGTTGCATATTTAGATGTAAATGAAGATTTTGATACTTTTGCAGCTAAAGTCGCACTAGCTTTTTCACTTCCACATGCAAAATGTGTAAAAAGTTCTGAATTTATAAAAAGAGTAGCATTAACAACTGGTTCAGGATGCTCTTTAATCAAGTCTATTGACGCTGATTGCTTCTTAACTGGGGATGTAAAGTATCATGATGCTATGGAAGCAAAAAGTATAAATTTATCACTAATTGATATTGGACATTTTGAATCTGAGCACTTTTTTGCAGAGATTTTACTAAAACATTTGAAAATTTTAGGTTTAGAAGCTATAATTGCATCATCAAAGAACCCGTTCACATATATTTAATCCAAAAGGAAACTGATGAACCAACACCTAAAGCAATTAATTGACCTATCTTATGTAGATAAAGAGATAGACGCATTTGAACCTCAAATCGAGGAAGCTAACTATAAATTTAAAGCTGCACTTGCAAAAAAAGAAAGTATCGATACAGATATTCTTAACCTAAGTGATGAAATTAAAGAAGAACAAGTTAAAAAGTCTAAAAATGAACTTCACTTAGCTGAACTTTCTCAAAAGTTAGAAGATAACTCTAGAAAATCTGGCGAAGTGAAAACTGAGCGTGAGATGAAATCACTTCAACTTGAAGAAGAGATTGCAAAAGAGCAAGTTACATTTGCAAATGAAGAGATTCAAAGACTTGAAAAAATTATAGAGTTAAAAAAAGAGCAAGTTGAAGCTGCAAAAGAATCACTTATAGAGTTAGATGCAAATTTAGCGACTGTAAAATCTGAAGTTGATGAAAAACTAGAAATTATTAATAAATCTCGTCAAGAAGTATTTATTAAAAAAGAGAAACTGGTGTCTGAGATGAACCAAAAAGGTTTAACTTTTTATCAAAAAATTCGTCGTTGGGCTAAAAATACTACTGTTGTTACAGTTGAAGAACAAGCTTGTATGGGTTGTCATATGATTATCAGTGATAAAATCTTTGCTGATGTTATCAAAGCAGAAGATATTACAACTTGTCCTCACTGTGGTCGTATCCTTCACGTGGAAACAACACAAGAGTAGGCTTGAAGCCGTTTACACTTTTTTATTTCACCTTAAGTGTAGTGCTTTATTTTATAGCATTACCTCTTTTGGTGTATCTTTCGTTTAAACAAAAATACAAAGAATCAATCCCATCTCGTTTTTTTCTTTTTAATAATCCGAAATTTTCTTCGCAAGATGGTATATGGTTTCATGTTTGCTCACTAGGTGAAGCAAGAGCTTTAAAGCCAATACTTAATTTTTTAAAAGATGAAGATATAAAGATAACAACAATTACTCATACTGGTCAAGCGGAAGCTAAAAAGTATGATGCTGATGTTAGGTATTTACCTTATGAGATGTTTTTACCCTTTTGGATAAAAAAGCAAAGAGTATTGGTAGTATTAGAGGCCGAATTTTGGTTTATGCTCTTTGCGGTTGCCTTTAGTAAGGGTACTAGGATTATTTTACTAAATGCTAGAATCTCTGAGAAGTCTGCAAAAAAGTATTTGCAGTTTGCTTGGTTTTATAAAAAGTTTTTAAATAATGTAGAGATGATTTATGCTCAAAGTGAAGTTGATAAAAACCGTTTTTTAGCACTTGGAGCTAAAAACATTGAAGTAATTGGAAATATTAAATTAGCTGGAGAGATTAAAAAAACTCAAGAGTATGAAAAACCTGATGTTGAGTTAATAGTTGCAGGAAGTACTCACGACACAGAAGAAGAGTCAATTCTAAAATCATTTGTTGAGTATAGAAAACAAAGTGATGCTAGACTTGTAATAGTTCCAAGACATCCGGAGAGATTTGAAGAAGTTTACTTGCTTATACAAAAGTATGCAGAACAAAATGACTTTGGTGTATCTAGATTTTCTCAAACGAAAGATTTTAAATCAGATATAATACTTGTAGATGCCATGGGCGAGTTAAATAATATTTACGCCATAAGTGATATAGCTATTTTAGGTGGTGCTTTTAAGCTAGATGTAGGTGGACATAATCCACTAGAACCTGCTTTTTTTGGCTGTAAAATAATTACTGGAAAACACTTCTTTCACCAAAAAGAACTGTTTAAATATGTACATCATGTTCAGTATGTTGAAACTGATGAGATACATAAAGCACTTAGAGATGCAAAAGAATTACCACCATCAATGGTTGAAGAGACTATAAACTTAAAAATAGTAATAGATAGAATAAAAGGAAATTAGATAATGGAAAAAGCATATAAATTAGTAGCAGCACAAGAGGGAATTTCAAACTCTGCTGCGAAGTCTATGATAGACCGTGGACTTGTTTATGTTGGAAATAAAAAAGTTATGATTGCTCGTGGAGAGTTAAATGAAAATACAAATTTTAAAATCCAAAAGATAGAGAAAATACAACCGATTTTTGAAAATGATGATTTGATTGTAGTTGATAAACCAGCATACATAAACTCTGATGAGATTGAACGTCAGTTTAAAGGTGCAGTCTTGCTTCATAGACTTGATCGTGAAACAAGTGGTGTTTTGATGTTGGTAAAAGATGAAGATTTTCGTCAAAAGGCTATACAAGAGTTTAAAAAAGATAAGGTTTATAAAGAGTATATTGCATGGGTTGAGGGTATTATATCTGAACCTATAGATGTTGATAAGCCGATTTTAACAACTAAGAAAAATAATCGTGCTACTTCAAATGTATCGGGAAAAGGAAAACCAGCTCGTACTGAAATATTTCCAGATCTTGTAAGTGGAAACAAAACTAAAGTAAAGTGTATTATTCACCATGGTCGTACTCACCAAATCCGTACACACCTAAGATATGTAGACCATCCAATAATCGGAGATGAGCAATACGGTGGACGTCGTGCAAAACGTGTAATGCTTCATGCTTATAAGGTTAGACTTTTAGACTATGAATTTACAGCTCCAGAGCCAAAGGCTTTTGTACACTTTGAATAGTATCTATGTAGGACTAGATTTAGCTTGGGGAGAAAAAAATTTCTCAGGCTTTTGTGTCTTAGAAGAAGGTACAAATAAACTAAAAATTTTAGATATAAAACTGATAAAATCAATTGATGATATAATCTGTGAAATAAAAAAATATAGCGATAAAAAAATCTTCGTTGGAGTTGATGCTCCTCTAGTAGTTCCAAATGAGACAGGAAATCGTGATATAGAAAAAAACTTCAACAAAGACTTCGCAAAATACAAAATCTCAATGCTCCCTGCAAACAGAAAGCTCCTAACAAAATATAGTCCAAAGATTAGAAGTGAAGAGCTTTTTAATAAACTTAGCGACCTAGGTTTTAAAAGAGATTATAAATCTTCTAAAGTTGTGTTTGAAGTTTATACACACTCAACAATTGCAATGTGTTTTAATAATCATAAGATACTTCCATATAAAAGAAAAAAAGGTCGTGATGTTGCTTTTGTTAAGGAGCAGTTAGAGATTTATAAAAAGTATCTTAAAATAGTTGTTTCACCACATAAAATTTTAAAGGAAGATATAAGCTCGACTAAAGGACAAAAACTAAAAGACTATGAAGATAAACTTGATGCTATAACTTGTGCATATACAATGGCGTATTGTAAAGATAATGAGGCTAAGTTTTATCAAGTAGATGGTGAAGACACTTTTGTTACACCTATAAGTAAGTGGAAAGTGTATGTTTTAAGATGTGCTGATGATACTTTATATACTGGAGTTACAACAGACTTAAAAAGAAGGTTAAATGAACACAATAGTTCTGACAAAGGTGCAAAATATACAAAGTCTAAGAGACCAGTTGAGTTAGTTTACTATGAAAACAGGGATGATAAAGTAGATGCAATGCAAAGAGAATATGCTATAAAAAAACTCTCACGAAAAGAGAAATTGGAGTTAATAGATGTTTAAAATATATGTAGATGGGGATGCTTTTCCAAACGTACTAAAACCAATACTTTTAAAACAAATCAAACGATTAAAAATCCAGACAATAGTTGTGGCAAATAAAAAGATAGATATTGGTAAGTCTGACTTGGTGAGTTATATCATAGTAGATCAAGGTGCAGATATAGCAGATGCAAAGATAGTTGAATTAGCAAAAGAGGGTGACTTAGTTATAACAGCAGATATACCACTTGCTGATTTCATAATAAGTAAAAATGCTCATGCTATAGACCATCGTGGTGAACTTTACTCTGTTGATAATATAAAACAATACCTTGCTATGAGAAACCTGATGGAAAAAATTCGTGAAAGTGGTGAAATAACAAAGGGCCCAAAACCTTTTTCTGCTAAAGATGCAGAGCTTTTTGCAAACCAGATAAATGCTTTTTTATCTAAGCATTATAAACATTAAGATATAATCCAAAAAAATTTATAGATATTTAAAAGGTATTTTATGTTTGATACATTAACTTCTTCGTTTACGGCAGCCATTAAAAAAATCAAGACATTTGATGATGTAAAGGCTCTTACAAAAGCATTAAATGAACTAAAAAAATCACTTTTAAAAGCGGATGTAAATCATAAAGTTGTAAAAGAACTTATCGTAAGTGTTGAGGCTAAAACTAAAGAAAAAGGTATTGGTAAAGATCAGTTTTTAGATGCTTTGAGACGCACCTTAAATGAACTTTTAGAAGTTGGTGGTAACAAAGGTTTTATCTTTGCTCCAAATCCTCCGACTGTAATTCTTATGACTGGACTTCAAGGTTCTGGTAAGACAACTACTACTGGTAAATTAGCAGTATATTTAAAAAATAAACAAAAGAAAGTTTTGATAGTTGCAGCCGATTTACAACGTCTTGCGGCAGTTGAACAACTTCGTCAAATCACTACTCAAATAGAAGTAGAGTTGTTTGAAGATGAATCTACAAAAAGTCCTGTTGATGTAGTAAAAGCTGCTCTAAAAAAAGCAAATGATGGTATTTATGATGTTGTTCTCATAGATACAGCGGGTCGTTTAGCGATAGATGATGAACTTATGGATGAGCTTGAATCGGTAAAAAAGGTTGCAAATCCTAGTGAGATATTTTATGTAGCGGATTCTATGACTGGTCAAGATGCAGTGCGTACAGCTCAAACTTTTAAAGAAAAAATCGGAATTGATGGAGTTATACTTTCAAAATACGATGGTGATGCTAAGGGTGGTGTAGCTCTTGGTTTATCATCTCAAGTTCAAGTACCACTTCGTTTTATCGGTAGTGGTGAAAAGATGGAAGACTTAGAGATTTTCTTACCTGAACGTATTGTTAATCGTCTTATGGGCTTTGGAGATATCGAAGGACTTGCTGAGAAAACTGTCGGTGTAATAGATGAGAAACAAGCTAAAAAACTTACTCAAAAAATCAAAAAAGGTAAGTTTAACTTCAATGACTTTTTGGAACAGATGGAACAGATGAAAAAGATGGGTTCTATGAAATCACTTCTTTCTATGATGCCAGGTATGGGACAGATGGGTAAGGCACTTAAAGATTTCGATATGGAAAACTCAGGAGAGTTGAAAAATATCAAATCAATGGTAGCTTCAATGACTAAAAAAGAGAAAGAAGATCCAGATTTACTAAACAACTCTCGTAAAGCTAGAATTGCAAAAGGTTGTGGTTTGGAAGTTGTAGAGATTAACCGTATGATAAAGCAGTTTAAAAATGCTGGGAAAATGGCTAAGAAATTTTCTGGTAAAAATGGGATGAAAGATTTACAAGCAATGATGGGTCAAATGGGTGGAGCCGGAGCAATTCCTAGATAAATTAAATTTATCTAGGAATTATTTTATAAGCTAGTGGTGCGGGTTGTTTTCGTTTTTTACCTCTTCAACTATCGCTTCTCTTAAATTAGATAGTTCATATCCTGATGCTTGCTTATCACCAGATATATGTTTATTGTGAACTTTAATAGTTCTATTTATAGTTTTGTCCCCAATGACTTTCTCAACAATAACAGTATTTCTTTTAAATTCAGTTACTTTCCAGCCATTTTTTTCAGCAGCTTTTTCTACAGCTAAAATTGCTTTTTCAGTTTTCATATTACCTATATATATAGCTGTTTTAATTGTTGATTCATCAGTTTTATCTATATGTGCTCCCATTGTTGGTTCTTTTGAACTACAAGCAGTTATGAGCATTATAGAAATAGCAGAGATTATAGTTGTCGATAAGATTTTTTTCATTTTATGTCCTTTTGTAAGAGTATTTTAACTCATTTAACTCAATAGTTTGTTTAAACCATAATAATTTTATCGAATTTAATATTTTCTTATTCTAAGTATATGTAATTAGTAAATATTATTAAGATATATTTAAATTACTTGTTAATAATATAAGTATAGCTTATGCATTTTACCTGATTGTTATTTATTTTTTTATTCTTCAGCATATATCAGCCGTGTTGGACTGATCACGGTATCTTTACATTTATAAAAAACTTAGCTATAATTCCACCATCGTAATAACTTCTGAAATAATCCCTCTGTGATTAGAAGGTATCTTGCAAACCAAGATATACTACGCCAAATGGCGGTAAGAGGCACAATTTAATATATTTATATTTTATTCTGCAAAAAATACCCCTAAACTTTTATTAATATTTTGAAAGAAATATCTTTAGTGCCTTAGCGGCTAGCGTAGAAAGATGGACTTTGTTCATATTTCGTTAAAAATAATATACAGGAAATAACATGACAGTAATTAGACTTACTCGTATGGGAAGAAAAAAACAACCATTTTATCGTATCGCGGTAACAGATAGCCGTAAACGTAGAGATGGTGGTT
>CAZZAZ010000080.1:0-8750 GCA_964652355.1 uncultured Sulfurimonas sp.
GTCTTTTTTATTGTAAAAAAGAAGGTAAGTTGATGGAAGAATAAGTAAAGTTAAAAGCGTAGAACTTATAATACCACCAGTAATTACAACTGAAAGTGGATACTGAATCTCACTTCCTACACCAGTAGCGTAAAGTAAAGGTAATATACCAAATAGAGTTGTAAATGCAGTCATAAGGACAGGTCTAAGTCTAAGCAATGTTGCGTCTCTTACAAGTGTTTTTAAATCAATATCAGGGAATTTCTCTCGAAGCTCATCTATAAAACTAACAAGTACAATCCCATTTAAAATAGCTATTGCAAAAATAGCTAAAAACCCTATGATAGCTGATACGGAAAGGTATATTCCGCTGATAACTAAGGCTATGATACCACCAATAAATCCAAATGGAACATTTAGTAAAATTATCATAGCTTTTGAGATAGAATTAAATGCTGTATATAAAAGAAGAATTACTAAAAAGATAGTTATTGGTATGATTATCATCAACTTCTCAGTAGCTTCTTTCATATTTTTAAAATCTCCTGCCCAACCTATATAGTAACCATCTGGTATATCCACTTTTTCTTTGATAATTTTATCGGCTTCTTCAACAAAAGATGCTATATCACGACCTTCAACCTCCATAGATACAACCATATATCTACTTAAGTTCTCTCTTTTTACGAAAGAGGCACCCTGTTTTAAAGATATATCACATATTTGATCAAGAGTTACAAGGGCACCGTTTTTTGACCTTAATGTAACATCTTTTACTGCTTGAATATCTTTTTTTGCATCTTTAATTTTAGGTACAATTCCAAATCTTCTAATACCCTCGATTTTTTCACTTACACTCTCTTCTCCTATACCGTTACGTATAACACGAAGTACTTCGTCAACACTTATTCCGTAACGAGCTAGTGCTAAATAGTTTGGTTCTATATTTATTTGTGCCTGACCTAGCTGTGCTTCAACCTCCATACCCTCTAATCCATCGACATTTTTTAAACTTGACTCTATACCCTTGGAAATTTTATCAAGAATTTTTTGATCATCACCATAAATTTTGACGGCAAGTTCTGCTTTTACACCTTCTAATAACTCTTCTATTCGCATAGCGATAGGTTGAGTTGGGACAAATTGTACATATTCAAAACTTTTTTCCAAATCATCACTCATTTTATGAGTCAATTCCTCTAAGTTTTCTATATCCGATTTTAATGTAAGCAAGATCTCCATATAGTTTGGCTGTGCAGTTTCACCTTTTTCACTTCTACCAATCATAGCTAAAACAGATTCCACATCATTTGGATAATTTTCAAGTATATGCTTTTCTATTAAAGATGCTGTTTTTGTTGAGTGTTCAAGCCCAGTACCAGGAATAGATATAACTCTGTACATAATCGATTCTTCATTTAACTCAGGCATAAATTCTCGACCTTGCAATGTTAAAATATATGCCAACACTACAAAAATTCCAGAGATTGCTACAAGTATAATTTTAGAGTGTCCAAGTGCAAACATTAACAATGGCGTATAAGCTTTTTTAATTACCTTCATAACAAAGTTTTCGCTAGATTTTGATGGTTTTAGAAGTAAAAATGTTAGAACAGGAACTAATACCAATGCAACAAGGAGTGACCCAAGCATTACAAAAACAATATTTAACGCCATTGGTCCGTAAAGTTTTCCAGCTAAGCCATCAAGTGAAAGCAGGGGTATAAATACAGCTGCAATAATTAAAACAGCAAAAGTAACAGGAGTAGCTACCTCTTTAGCAGCTGAACTTATAACCTCAAGTCTATCAGCATTCGGTTCATCGTGAAGTTTTCTAAAACTATTTTCGACTATAACTATAGTTCCGTCAACTATCATACCTACTGCTATTGCAAGACCAGATAAGCTCATAAGGTTTGCACTGACTCCGTAATAATCCATTAATAAAAAAGCTATAAGTAGTGACAAAGGTAAAGAAATAATTACTATAAAAGCTGAACGAAGTTCAAATAAAAATAAAAACAAAACTATAGCTACTAATACAACTCCTGATAGTAATGCTGATGTCATTGTATTTACAGCTTTATGTGTTATTTCTGTTCTGTCATATATAGTTTTAATAACTACACCTTTTGGTAAAGCTGCATTTACTATTGGAATTTTTTTCTGTATTCTTTCAACAACTTTTGCAGCATTTGTAGCACTACGCTGAAGAACCATACCAATTACAGATTCCTCACCATCAATAGCAACTGAACCAAATCTAGGAGCAGAGGCAGTTTCAACTGTAGCCACATCACGAATTGTCACAGATTGACCTTTTGATGATTTAACAACTGTGTTTCTGATATCGTCGAGTGATTTATATAAACCAGCACCTCGAATAAGATATTGTTCCCGATTAAACTCTAAATATTGCCCACCAGCTGCTTTGTTTGATGCCTGAAGAGCATTTACTATATCATTATAGGTCACACCTATATTTTGAAGTTTTTTTGTATCTACTAAAACATTGTATTGTTTTTCATCACCACCCCATCCAATAACTTCTTCAACACCGCTTACACTTTTAAATAATGGGGTTATAATATACTTTTGCATCTCCTTAATCTCACGCAGAGAATATTTTTCTGTCGTATCTTTAATCTCATACCAATATACCTGTCCAAGACCTGTAGTATTTGGTCCAATAACTGGTTTTCCCCATCCCATAGGTATATCTACACCAGTTAATCTTTCACTTACCAACTGACGTAAAAAATATATATCCATCTCCTTGTCGTCGTCTTCAAAAAATACAGATACATAAGATAGTCCAAAGATAGAGTTAGACATGATTAGCTTAACTCCAGCCATACCTGATAGTACAGATTCAATAGGATATGTTATAAGTTTTTCAATATCTTCCGCAGAATTTCCTGGACTTTCTGTATATATCACCACCTGTTTTGGTGTTATGTCCGGAAAAGCATCTACTGGTATCCCTTTATAGGCTTTAAACCCAAAGGCAGAGATAGCCATAAACAAAACTACTACTAAAAGTTTATACTTAAGTGATAAGTCTATAAGATTATTTAACATGCTTAATCTCCATCGCCGAGTGATGATTTTAGCAGCATTGATTTTACATAATAGCTTTTATCGCTTACGTACTCTTCATTGATTTCTAAACCTTCTACTCCAGCATATTTATCATCTTCAGCAATAATTTTAATTACTCGTGCTTCATATGGAGCTTCTTCATGTTCTTCGTGATCACCATGCTCCGTTTTTCCTTCATTCACATCTTTGTTGTTTTCATGTTTTTTTGGCATAAAAACTACCCATTCATTATTGAAAAAAGATAGTGCTGATTTTAAAACTGCTACATGTTTTTGTTCTGCCTCAAAGTATAGTGTTGATTTAACATAAGAGTTAATATATAAATCATCTGCTTTTTCATCTACGCTTGAAAGCACAATTATTCTTTGTGTTTGTTCATCTAAAGATGGTAAAACTTGAGTTACATGAGTTACTATATAGCGATTATTATAATTAACTGTCATTTTTTGACCAACTTTAACATTAGAAGCATATTCTAGTGGAACAAAAGATTTTATATAAAAAGCTTGCTCTTTAACAATGGTAATAATAGCTTCATCAACACCAACTACAGTATGGAGTTGTTGCAATAAGGCAGATACTCTACCTGAGCTATGCGCATAAAGTATAAAGTTTGGTGTAGCTTTACGTAGTTTATTTGTATCAATTTTAAGTATAGCTAACTGAGATTTTAGTCCGTTAATTTGAGCAAGCATTGCATTTTTAGCAATATCTTGATTATTTAACTCTTGCATAGATGTCATACCACTATCATATAGCTTTTTCATAGCCATAAAGTTTTTTTCTAATGCAATATATTGCTTATTTAGTGCTATATAATCGGCTGTCATTTTTGATACAAGTATTGATTTTATTAGTGCGATTTTTTGACCAACTTTTACTTTTTGACCAGGTTCAACAAAGTATGTCTCTAGATGACCGCTTACTTGAGAAGTTACTGATTGTCCTGCATTCGATAGTTGAATAATCTGAGCATTTAGCTCAACAGATTTACCAAATGCACGCTCTTGTGCTATTTGTGTTGGTATCTCCACAGAAAAAAGTGAAGATGTGATTAGAAGTGTCAATAGGCATATTCTTTTAGTCATTATATAGTCCTTGATTATAGTTTGATGTGATTGCATTTTGATTTAATGCAGTATTTATTTGAATTAGACTTCTTTTAGTAAAAATAACTTTATTTTTAATATCTTGAAGTTGAAGTAAGTTTATACTCGCAATCTTATATCCATTTTGAAACATTTTTAAAAGCTCAAGTTCTGAGTTTAGAATCTCTTCATTTTTCATTTTTAATTTTTCAAGTGAAGAGCGCTCTTTTTGTAATCTTTTTAACTCAATATTTAATCGCTTCGTTTCATTATCTATTAGAAGTTGAGAACGAGATGCTTGTAGTGAAGCGATGCTCATCTCTTCTTTCTTCTGGTTAAAAAAAGCTAAAGGGATATTGAACCCAACTCTAGTAATATCTTGTTCTGGTTCACTTTCATATTCTGCAAAAACATTCATCCATTCGATTTTATTTGAGTTTACTTTTGCTTTTGATAGTGAAGTCTCTTTTTGTGCTTTTAATAGTTTTAAACTTGGATTATTTTGTATACCATTAACATTATTTAGATTAAATGTATAGTTAGTTTCAAGCTGAATCTCCTCATTGATTCCTGCAAACCTAAGTAGCTTATAGTAAGATTGAGTTAAAGATAATGCTAAAGATTCATTTGCTATTTGTATGGTTTCATAATCAATTTTTGACTGTAACATCAAGCCCCTAGAAATTGTACCTGATTCATAGCGTGCTTTTGAAATATCATAAATAGTTTTAGCGATACTTAACTCTTCATCTCCAAGCCCTAAAAGCATTTTTTGATTTGCATATGAGCTAAAAGATAGTGATATATCACGCACGAATATAGACTTTTGTTGTAAATAATTTGCATTTGCACTATTTACAATATAGTTTGCAAAAGATTCCCTATTGTTACCAACATTCCATAATCTAATAGGTTGTGAGTAGTTAAGGCGATAGCCATTATCGCTACTGCCGATATTGGAAGAAAAATTTGAATACTCCAACTCTAATGTAGGGTTAGAGTATCTAGTTAAAATAGAACTTTTCTCTTTTGCTTGATTTACTGCAAGTGCAGATGACTTTAAGTATGGACTACGGGAGATAGCCTTTTGTAAAAATGTATCAAAACTCTCAGCACTTAAAAGTGAGCATAAAAGTCCAGATATTAGTATGTTTTTAAACATAATTATCCTTTTGTGTTTGTAAAAAATTTGGTATAAGTATAGGTTGGGTGTATCGTTAAGATATAGGTGGTATGATAAGGTCTAAACAGGTTTGTTTGGTATAAGTTTCTTTTTTAGTCTGTGGTTCTGAAATTTTATCTATTTTTTGTATAGATAAAGTAGGGGTTGGGAACATATATGCTTGGTGGTATTCAAAATGAATATCGCATATATCATCAGCACCAGTTGGTGCATCAAGCTCATTTACAAATTCACTAACACTACATTGATTTTTATCAAATGCAGCAAAAGCAAACTCATGCACTATTGAGAAGCTAAGTGCAAGTATTATGGAAAATGTAATGATACTTTTTAATTTCATACAGCAATTATAGCTAAAAAACTAAATGTTTTTTAAATACTCACAAATCATTCTAACGCCAGCGCCAGTCCCACCATATACATTACAGTCCCATGGGCTTTCTGTATAAGCGCTTCCTGCAATATCGAAGTGCATCCATTTGTTTTTGTTTTCATCTTTGATAAATTTATCTAAAAATAATCCTGCTGTAATTGCTCCACCGTAAGGTTTGTTAGAGATATTGCAAATATCTGCAAGCTCACTTTTAAGCTGTTTTTTTAGATGACGGTTAAATGGGAGTGAACCAGTTAGTTCACCACTAGCACTTGCTGCACGAGAAATATCATGTTTTAGTTTATGCGAGTGTCCCATAATTCCAGTAGTATATTGTCCAAGTGCTACCATACAAGCACCAGTAAGTGTCGCAAAGTCAAAGATAGCATCAGCTTTTACCTTGTCTTGTGCGTAGTCAAGTACATCTGCTAAAACTAAACGACCCTCTGCATCAGTATTTCTAACCTCTATAGTCATCCCATTTCTTGATGTTAGTACATCATCAGGTTTGTAAGCATCTCCACCTATCATATTTTCAACAGCACCAATAAAAGCGTGTATTTCAACATCCAGCTTTAACTCACTAGCTGCTTTTATCATACCTAAAACAGCACAAGCACCAGCCTTGTCCATCTTCATAGTTACCATAGATGTACCTGGTTTAAGACTCAATCCACCACTATCATAAGTCAAACCTTTTCCCACAAGAGAGATGATTTTTTTAGGGTTTTCTGGTTTATATGTAAGGTGAATAAGTTTACTTTCATGCACTGAAGCTCGACCAACTGCGAGCATAGCATTCATTTTTTCTTTTTTTAGCTTTTTTTCATCAAGTATTTCACATTTGAGACCGTTCTCTTTTGCTAGATTTTTTGCTAACTTTGCGAAAGATGGTGGGTTTAAATCATGTGGAATTGTGTTTACAATATCACGAGTAAAGCAAGTAGCTTCTGCAATAATAATCGCTTCAGAAAATTTATCTTTTAAGCCTGATATATCATCAGTTGTAAGGTATATATACTTTAAATTTACTTTTTTAGGTTTTGTTTTATATTCATTATACTCATAACCACCAAGAATAACACCTTCTATTATGGCTTTTATACTTTTAGTATTTACAGCAAATGAAGCAGACTTGTAGCTAGCTGATTTTAGGCACTTGATAGCTACACTACAAGCACTTCTTATATCATCAGCTTTTTGGCTATCTACACCACATATAAGTAATGCTTTTTCATGTAAAAAACAAGAACTATCTTGCGCAGCTGTAAAACCAGCTTTTTTTAATATTTTTTTATTTTTATGTGTCTTTAGTGAATCTTCATTTACAAATTCAACTTTTATATCACTTTTTGTTTCATTAACTAAATCTATATTCATTTTGTTTCCTATTTATTACTTTTATATTTTTAGCATGATAGCACAAAGAAAGTAAAGCAAAACAAATACTTTTACAAATGAAGATTTGATTTGTTGTATTGTGTTATAATAAAATATGACAAGTAGAAATATAATTATTATTGATCAAAATGAAAAAAATTTAAATACATTAACAAAGCTTTTAGAGAGTAATGACTTTGGTGTTAATGTAGTTAATGATAAAAATAGTTTTGAAGATATGTATAAATTTAAAGACAATATTCTTTTTTTAGTCAGCATACATCTTGATTTTGTAAGTATAGAAGAAGTATTTTCTCATATAGAGTATTGCAATGATTATATGTGTCCTGTTATTTTTATTGATAGCTCAAAAGAGCATGATAAAAAGATGTTAAATAAGTGTTTTGAACTTGGTGCTGTTGATTATATAAAAAAACCATTTGATTCTACAGAGATAATACTTAGAATATCTAGGCATATAGAAATTTTTACTAAAACAAAAGAGTATAGGCTTAGAGTAGATAAGCTGTCTAACTTAGCAACAACTGATCAAGTTTCAAAACTATCTTCAAAAGCTCATATGTTTGCTATTTTAAAGCACACAGTAGACCTTTTGTCAAGACAGCCTCGAGATGTATGTGTTGTATCTTTGAGACTTATTGAAATGGATAGAATATTTACAACCTTTGGTCTTGGTTATGGTGAAAAACTTATACTGCTGTTTTCAAAAGAGTTAAAAAAGCTTCTGAGGTCTTCAGATGTAGCAAGTAGATGGGTTGGTGTTGACTTTATAATTTTGTTAGAAAATATTGATTTAGAAAATGCTCAAAAAGTTATGCAAAAGCTTTATACAACACTCTCTAATACAGAAGTAATGAAAGATATTAAGCCAAATTTAGCTATTGGTATAGCAAAAGTAAATCCAGATGGTGATATAAATTCAGTAGTAGAAAAAGCTCAGTATGCTATGAGAAATTCTGCTAAAGATAGATACAATAGAGTATCTATCTCAGAATAAATTTTTTAAGTTATATTAGTCGAAATGTAGTATATCTTTAGCTTGAATCATATCTTTGTCTCCACGACCAGATAAGTTAACTATGATAAGTTTATCTTTGATGTTGGATAGCTTTTTAAGATAAGCTACTGCATGAGAGGACTCAAATGCAGGAATAATTCCCTCTTTACGACTTAACCAAACAAAAGCGTCAAGTGCTTCTTCATCTGTTATATTGTCATAAGTTATAGAGTCATTATCTTTATGAAAAGCATGTTCAGGCCCTATACCAGGGTAATCTAATCCAGCAGAGATAGAGTGTGCTTCAAGTATTTGTCCATCTTCATCTTGAAGTAAGTATGACATTTGACCATGTAAAACGCCAGGGCGACCTTTATCTAATGAGCAACCGTGTTTATCAGTATCAACTCCTAGTCCACCAGCTTCGATACCTATACATTCAACTTCGTCATCTTCTAAGAAGTGTTGAAACATACCGATAGCATTTGAACCACCACCAATACATGCAATTATATGATCTGGTAAACGATTTTCTTTCTCTAGTATTTGAGCTCGAGCTTCATAACCAATAATTGCTTGAAAATCTCTAACCATCATAGGGTAAGGGTGTGGACCTGCAACTGTACC
>CAZZAZ010000081.1:0-8571 GCA_964652355.1 uncultured Sulfurimonas sp.
AACATGATGGTATTAAGTTCTTAGCTCAAGGTACACTTTATCCTGATGTTATTGAAAGTATATCTGTAAATGGTCCATCTGAAGTTATTAAATCACATCATAATGTTGGTGGACTTCCTGATTGGATGGATTTTGAACTTATTGAGCCACTTCGTGAATTATTTAAAGATGAAGTTCGTAAAATCGGTCTTGAGCTTGGACTTCCAGAAGGTATGATAAACCGTCATCCATTCCCTGGTCCTGGTTTAGCTATAAGAATTATGGGTGATGTAAATGTACCTGACTTAACTATACTTCGTGAGGCTGATGTTATTTTACTCGATGAGCTAAAAGCTAGTGGATACTACGCTAAAACTTGGCAAGCATTTGCAGTTCTTTTAAATGTAAAATCTGTCGGTGTAATGGGCGATAACCGTACTTATGACAACACTGTTTGTGTAAGAGTTGTTGAAGCAGTTGATGGAATGACAGCAACATTTGCTCATCTTCCACATGATTTATTAGAGAGAATTTCTCGCCGTATTATCAATGAAGTTGATGGTATTAACAGAGTAGTTTATGACATTAGTTCTAAACCACCTGCAACTATTGAGTGGGAATAATTTCCCCTCAATGAGACAAATCTACCTCTTCGCAACCTCAAAACATCCAAAAGCTATAAGTGCTCAATCTCTTCAAGTTAGATTCTTAAAACCAAGTATTGATTTTTCTAAGTATGATTATCTAATAATAACTTCAAAACAAACGGTAAAAGCATTAGAGCAATATAAAAAACAAGATTTTATAAATATCCCTGCACTTTGTGTTTCCCCAAAAACAGCAAATTCTTATGAAGATTTTGGTGGAAATATTTTAGAAATCGGTGATGGTTATGGAGATAATCTTGTTAAAAATATATCTTCATACTCAAAAAATACTCGTTGGTTATATCTTCGTGCCCAAGTGATAGCATCTGATTTTGTACAAAGATGTAAAAATGATGGATATAAAATAGATGAAGAGATCCTTTATGTGAGTGAATGTGCACAAGAAGGACTTGATGTGAATGTGGATAAAAACCCAATTTTAATATTTACTTCACCATCTTCTATAGAATGTTTTCTAAAAAATCATATAATTTCTGAAAATGCAACAGTTATAGTCATCGGTAAAACAACTGCTAAAAAATTAGCACAAAATATAGGCTATAAAGTGGCTGAAAAAACATCAATAGACTCTTGTGTGGAATTAGCACTTACATATATCTAACAAATCCAAATATTAAAAAAATTTAAAGATTTACTGATGTATAATATAGTTAGTAGTCTGAGAGGTTCGATATATCGCACCAATGAGGGTTCTACATTTTCAAATTGTGAATCAGTAGAGTCTTTGTGTGTCGGTACTATCGTTTGAGGTATGTTAACTCTGCCGAGATTCTGCCGCCGTTAGAAGGCGCTCTCTTCACCCAAATTCGGCTTTTAGAACCAAGCCAAATGCGAGACGGCTTTTTGGGCTACTTTTACCTTCTTATATATCAATCATATTTAATTTTAATACTCCATATGTTATAATCCTTAAAACTTAAATCAGGTCTAATATATATGAAAATTTTAATTTTAGGTGCTGGTGGTAGAGAGTATTCTATCGCTCGTGCAATCAAAAATGAATCTACTCAACATGAGCTATTTTTTATGCCAGGAAATGGTGCTACAAACAAGCTTGGGACAAATATAAATATCAAAGATTATAATCTTTTAGCAGATTTTGCAATTGAAAATAGTATTGAACTAACTATTGTAGGCCCAGAAGCTCCGCTTGTTGATGGTGTTGTAGATATTTTTAAGGCTCGTGATTTAACTATTTTTGGACCAAGTAAAGAAGCTGCTCAACTTGAAGGCTCAAAAGTTTATATGAAAAACTTTTTAGCAAAGTACAATATACCAACTGCTAGATATATCGAAACTGAGTCAATAGAAGATGCTTTCAAATTTACAGATACTTTAACTGCGCCAATAGTGGTAAAGGCTGATGGACTTTGTGGTGGCAAGGGTGTGATAATCGCACAAAATCATAATGAAGCAAAAGTTGCTATTTCTGAGATGCTAAGTGGAAAAAGTTTTGGCGATGCTGGACTTAAAGTAATCGTTGAAGAATTTTTAGATGGTTATGAACTTTCAATGTTTGCTATTTGTGATGGAGATGATTACATACTTCTTCAGGCCGCACAAGACCACAAAAGACTTCTTGATGGAGATGAAGGGCCAAATACTGGTGGTATGGGTGCTTACGCCCCAACACCACTTGTCGATGAAGAACTTTATCAAAAAGTAAAAGATAGAGTAATCGTTCCAACATTAGATGGTATGAAAAAAGAGGGTGCACCTTTTGAAGGTGTCCTTTTTATTGGTATCATGGTAGTAAATGGTGAACCAATTACGCTAGAGTTCAATGTTCGTTTTGGAGATCCTGAGTGTGAAATACTTATGCCATTGATGACTTCCCCTGTTTCAGATATGTTTTACAAAGCTGCAACAAATAGACTTAGTGAGATAAAAGTTGAATTTTCAAAGCAGTATGCAGTTGGTGTTGTAATGGCAAGTGAAAATTATCCATACAAAAATTCAACTCCGGCTGAGATCATTTTAGATGATGTAAAGCATGATGAAATAGAACAAAACACTCACATATCTTTTGCAGGTGTAAGTATGGAAGATGATGTACTTTATGCAGATGGGGGAAGAGTATTAGTCTGTGTTGGTTTAGGTGATACAATAAAGCAAGCAAGAGATAGAGCTTATCTTAGATGTGGTCAAGTTCACTTTGCAGGTAAAAAAATTCGTACAGATATAGCATATCAAGCACTTTAGGAAATAGATTGAACGAAGAGATAGAAAAAATTCTTTATAGAGAAGAGATAAGTTTAGCATCAATTCAAAAAAGAAGTATGGCTTTTTTTATAGATGAGATGTTACTATCACTTTTACTAATTATTGCTCTTTGGGATTCTTTTAAAGTAGCTGTAACTGTAGAGGATATGATAATGTTAACAAATACGTTTGTATTAGAATATATGGCTATGAAAATTATTTATCAAACTTTTTTTGTTATGAATTATGGTGCAACTATAGGGAAATTAGTTATGAAAATAAGAGTTATAGAGATTAAAACACTTCAGTTCCCAAGTATAATTTCTTCATTAAATCGTGCTATTTTTCGTGTTATTTCTGAGATGCTTTTTTATCTTGGTTTTTTATGGGGAATGATGGATAAGTCAAGACAATCTTGGCACGATAAAACAGCAAAAACGTTGGTCGTAAATGTATAAGTTACTTATAATATGTGCACTGTTTATCTCAAGTGCTATTGCAGATGATAAAGTTGAAATATATGCTACAAAGATGGATTCTCATAATCAAATTGTAAATGCTAGTGGTGAAGTAGTTGTTGTATATAAGGATTATGTACTTAGTGCAGAAAAAGCAATATATGATAAAGATAGTGGTGAATTAGAATTATTTAAAAATATTCGTGCAACGCAGGGTACTGATTACAAGATTTTAGGTGATTATGCCAAAATGAATATAGCAAATAAAGAGAGGCTTTTTAGACCTTTTTATATGCTTGAGAGAAAATCAGATGTTTGGATAAGTGGTAAAGAGAGTAGCACAAAAGAGGATGATGTAAAGATTACTTCTGGTGTAGTTAGCTCTTGTAATCCAAACAATCCTTTATGGAAGATGGAATTTTCTTCATCTGATTATAACACTAAAACTAAGTGGTTAGATTTATATAACACAAAACTTTATATTTATGATATTCCAGTTTTTTATACACCTTATTTTGGTTATCCATTAGACACAACTAGAAGAACAGGTTTGCTTTTACCAATGTTTGGATTTTCGGATAAAGAGGGTTTCTACTATGAACAAGCAATCTATATAGCTGAACAAAATTGGTGGGATTTAGAGATTAAACCTCAAATTCGTACAAATCGTGGTTATGGTGTTTACGCAACCTTTAGATTTGCAGATAGTCCAACTTCTCGAGGTAGCTTTACAACTGGTTATTTTAAAGAACAAAATAAATATTTTAAAGAAAATGATCTTGTTAATGACAACCATTATGGTTTTAATTTTAACTATGACAACAGGGATGTTATAAATCAATGGTTTGGAACAAAACTAGAGGGTCAATCTGGATTATATATAGATGTGAAAAATATGAACGATGTTGATTATATCAATCTTTCAACAAATGATATTACTGAAAATGCTGTAGCTACACAAGTATTATCTCGTATAAATATGTTTTACAATACTGAAGACAACTACATTGGTATGTATATGAAGTATTACAAAGATTTAACTAGTGACTCAAATGAAGAGACACTTCAAAAACTACCAACCATTCAGTATCATAGTTATTTAGATACATTATTTGATGATCATGTTTTATATAACTTAGACCTAAAAAGTAATTATTTATATAGAAGCGTTGGTAAAACAGCTTTTCAAACTGATCTAAACTTACCAATTACTTTTCAAACACCTTTATTTGATGAAAATATAAATGTATCATATACAGCTTATCTCTATGCACAACAAACATCTTTTGGTGGTGCTGAAAAAGTTATAACAACAGATGAATATGATGATGGCTATTTTGCAAGAAACTATCATGTTTTAGCTATATCTACTCAACAAACAAAAGCTTATAAAGATTTAATTCATGTAGTGGACCTTGGTGCACAGTACGTTTTTGCTGGAGCAGATAGTAGTGATGGTTATTATAAAGATCAAAGAGATTATTGTTCTGATGATATTCATAGAGAGGAAGCTATTTGTGAATTTTATAATATACAAGATATTGATGAAAACTTACAGCTTTATTTCTCTCAGTATGTTTACGGAGATGATGGTCAACAAATTATTTATCATAGGCTTGCACAAAATATCTCTTACGAAGCTTCTCAAAGTCAAGTTGGAGAGTTAGAAAATGAACTTGATTATCAGATTAGTAAATATGTAAACTATTACAATAATATGTTTTTTAATTACGATGAAAGTGCTTTTTCCAAAAACTACAATCAAATCTCTTATAACAAAGAGAATATTAGTTTAGCACTTTCTCATATGTATAAAAAAGATTTTACAAATATTGTAGGTAAGACTAGTTACGTTACATCTAATTTGAGATTTGACTATGGTGATCACTACTCTTATATGTTTAGATATGATTATGATTTAGAATTAAGTCAGAAAAAAATGACAGAAATCGGATTTTTATACAAAAAAAGATGTTGGGATTTTGGTTTGAGATATGTTGAAAATAACAGACCAGTACTTACTAGAAATGGTGGATCTGATTCTATATATGATAGATATATTTATATAACTATTACTTTAAAACCATTTATGTCTTCAGCTAATCCAAAGTCAGCATTTGCTTTTAGATTACCAGGCGATAATTAGTAGATATTATGAAAATATATAAACACATACTAAAAAACCGAGAAGAAGCTGCCCGTGGGCTAATGGATGTTATTCCTAAGCAAAAGCTTAAAGATGAAGATTGGAAAATAGTATCTGTTTCTAAAGGTGGTTTAGAAGTAGCATATCATTTGTCAAAAAAGTATAGCAATACTATGGAAATTTTATTTTCAGAAGCAATTATGGCTCCAAATAATGATACATGTGAAATAGCAAGAGTTAGTGAGAGAGAAGAGATAGTAATCAATGAGAATTTAGTTAAAACTTTCGATATTCAATATGATTATATATATGGTGAAGCACATAGAAAACATGAAGAGAAAATTTTATCTTACATATACCAATATAGAAAAGGGAGACCATTTCCATCTATGTATAATGAAGTTGTATTGTTAGTTGATGAGGGTTCTGAGACAGGATTGAAATTTATGACTGCTTTGAAAACCATCTTGGCTCAAAAACCAAAAGCAGTTTATATTGCAGTCCCCGTTATACCAAGTGATGTATTAGAGCTGTTGGAGCCTTTTGCAGATGATGTGTTTTTCCTTCATAATATAGATGATTACGTTGAAACATCTCTGTATTATGAAGAGTTTAAAAAAATAGATGAAGAAAGAATTGAAAAATTATTAGAGGAAAAATAATGAAATATGATGTAAATGTAGAACTTAAAAATAGAGTAGAAGAATATAATTTTTCAGATGTAGCAAAACAAGCAAATGGCTCAGCATGGGTAAAAAGCGGAAATACTGTAATGCTAGCAACAGTAGTTGTAAATGAAACAGAAGTGGTAAAAGATGATTTTTTACCACTAACTGTTCAGTATATTGAAAAAAGTTACGCAGCTGGTAAAATTCCAGGTGGATTTTTTAAACGTGAGACAAAACCAGGTGACTTTGAGACTTTAACATCACGTATAGTTGACCGTTCACTTCGTCCACTTTTTCCAAAAGGTTTTGGTTACCCTACACAGATAACTATTATGACTTTTTCAGTTGATAAAGAGAGTGATTTACAAGTTTTAGCACTTAATGCTGCGTCAGCTGCACTTTTTGTTTCAGACATAGATATTAACACTTCTGTATCTGCTGTTCGTGCTGCAAAAATTGATGGCTCATTAGTTTTAAATCCAAGTTTATCAGAGCTTAAAAACTCTACACTTGATTTATACCTTTCAGGTACAAAAGATGATTTACTTATGATTGAGATGAGAAGCCTTGGCTCAAATAATGTTGATTCAACTTTGATGTTAGACCCTATGATGGATCCAACTTTAAGCCCTTCGGTTATAACAACGCATAGTTCAAATGCTCTTGGTGAAGATGAACTTGTAGAAATATTTGAGAAAACTCAAATACTTTTATTTGAGACAAATGCAAAATATGAAGAAAGCTTTTCATCTCATAAAAAAGAGACTATGGACTTAGAGTATAAAGCTCATGATAAAAATGAAGAGATGCTGACTTTTGTTAGAGATAATCACATGGCAGATATAAAAGATGCGATGAATCAAATGGCAAAATCAGAACGTTCAACTGCACTTAGACAACTTAGAAAAAGAATACTAGTAACTAAAGAAGATTGGGATGAAGTTGAGTTAAAAGATGCTATAGAGGTTGTGAAAAAAGAGCAAGTTAGAGGGCAGATTTTAAATGAAAGAGTCCGTGCAGATGGTCGTGCTTTAACAGAGGTAAGACCTATTTCAATCAGTACAAATGTACTTCCATCAGCTCACTCATCTTGTTTGTTTACTCGTGGACAAACTCAAGCACTTGTAGTGTTAACAATGGGTGGACCAAAAGATGCACAGATGTTTGAAGGACTGACAGATGATGATACTCAAAATGAAAACTTTATGGTTCATTATAACTTCCCTGGTTTTTCAGTAGGTGAAGCAAGCCCAATAATGGGTGTAAAAAGAAGAGAGTTAGGTCATGGAAATCTAGCAAAACGAGCACTTGAATCAAGTATGGATTTAGATGGCCAAACAGTTCGCTTAGTATCAGAGATTTTGGAATCTAATGGTTCATCATCAATGGCTACAGTATGTGGTGGTTATATGGCTCTTCGTGCAGCAGATATAGAGATTTCTGATACTATAGCTGGTATTGCTATGGGTATGGTTAGCGATGGTGAAAAGTATGCGATTCTTTCAGATATTATGGGACTAGAAGATCATGATGGAGATATGGACTTTAAAGTAACTGGAAGCAAAGATGGAATCACAGCTATGCAGATGGATATTAAACTTGGTGGAATAAGTCTAGAGATTTTAAAAGAAGCACTTTATCAAGCAAAAGAGGGTCGTAGTCATATTATCGATATTATGCTTGAATCTGAATCTAAAATAGAATTCAATGATGGAGTACTTCCTAGTACAGACTTTTTTCATATAGACCCTAGTTTTATTGGTGATGTGATTGGTCAAGCGGGTAAAGTTATTCGTGAAATAATCGAAAAATTTGAAGTAGCTATCGATATTGATAAAAAAGATGGAAAAGTAAAAGTTACTGGTAAAAATAAATCTGGAGTAGCTGCTGCAAGAGAGCATATTGAAGGTATTGTAAATACTCCTAAAATAGCAAAAATTGAATATAAAGTTGGAGATAAATATCCAGGTATTGTTAAAAAAATAGTTGACTTCGGTGCATTTATCGGTCTGCCGGATGGTACTGATGGACTTTTACATATCTCTAAAATATCTGACAAAAGAGTTGATAAAGTTTCAGATGTATTAAGCGAGGGTGAAGAGATAAGTGTAGAGATTTTAGAATTTAAAGGCAATAAAATTTCACTAGGTAGAGCTTAATAGCTCTAGCCTTAGACAATCCTATGATTTTAAACTCCATTTTATTACATTTTAGATATAATCCGCCAATCATTTACTAGTAGGGAAATCGATGCATTTATGTATGGGTTGCTTCATTTAACGATGGGGTTACGCTATCCGAAAGTATATGTAATAATTTTAAGGAAATATTTATGAAAAAAGTTCTATTTTTAATGTTAGCTCTTGCAACTGCTGCAATGGCATCTGATGGTGAGGTTGCTAACCAAACTCTTAAAGCTTACTCTATGATCGCTGCTGGTCTTGGTCTTG
>CAZZAZ010000082.1:0-8564 GCA_964652355.1 uncultured Sulfurimonas sp.
AAAGTTATCGATACGCTCTTTAATTATTGAGCTGATTTCATCAGCTTGAATTTTAGCTACCACTATATATCTCCTCTCATGAATTATATTGCTTTAACAATATGTTCTACAATTTGGCTGTTGATTCTATCTTTTGAGAAATTAATCTCAATACCAAGATCAGCAACATCTACTTTGATACCATTGAAATCATTTTTAACAAATGTTAAAACAATATTTGAATCAAATTTTCTACCAAGACCTGCACTTAAATCAGCTATAACTTTTGTATCTATATCGCTATCGCTATATATCACACCCGTATATTGCTTATTAATTGATGCTACTTCTTTTCTCATCACTTCTGCAATAGCAGGAATAATGTTAATACGATTATGCTCAACTAATAACTTGATTAAGTTATCTACATCTCTACTCTCAGCAGACTTAACAGCTGACAATAAGATTTCTGATTTTTGATCTTTAGCTATACCAGGATTTTCAATGATTTGAATAAACTTTTTATCATTAAAACTCTCAGATAAGGCTGAAAATATTGAAGTCATTGCTTTCAAAGTTTCTACATCAACACCACTTTTAATAGCTTTGATATATCTTTTTGCGATTAACTCTTCCATATTATGCTACCTTCTTCAAGATTACATTAGCCATAGCTTCTTTGTCAAAGTCTTCGTTACTTTGGCTAAGAACTTGATCAAGAGTATCTTCTACAACTTCACGAACCATTTTTCTTTGTTCAAAGTCCATAACACCAACCTGATGCTTACCTAGAATTTCTAAGTCTAGTTCACATTGAGCCATAATGTTATCGTTAATAATTTTGTTCTCTTTTTTAGAACTTACAACTAAATCTTCAGCAAACTTTTCTGCATCAGAAATTTTTGAAAGTGCCTCTTTTTTAAGAGTAACAGATTCTTTTAACTTATCTTGAACTTTTTGCATCTCATCAGCAATACCTTGAGATCTTCCAGCAAAAAATGATTTAATAGGTTCCGCAACAAGATACCAAACTAATCCAGCGAAAAGTAAAAAGTTTACCGTTCTTTGAACTATGTCAGTACCTGCATGTTCCGCACCAGATGCTAATGCTGCTGTTGATATCATAAGCATTAATACTATAATTCTACTCACATTACATCCTTTATATTTGACTAAATTTAGCTTTGACAGCTTCTTTGAACAATGGTACTTGTGATTTCAAATCACTCGTTAATTGTTCACGAGATTCAGAAAGTGATTTCTCAAATTCTAAATATTGACTAGCTAATTCAGCACGTTTAGCCTCTAACTTACTATCTGCTAATTCTTTAGCGTCCGTAATTACTTTCTCTCTTAGAGCCGCAGCTTCGAGTTTAGCATTATTAATTATTGATTCAGCTTTTGAAGTAAGTTCGTTGATTTCATCGTCATTTGATCCAACTTTTGCAAGATCTTTTTTGATGTCACTATCTCTTTTACTCATATAAGCGAACAATGGATTATAAAGCCAACTGTTAAGAACGGCGATAAGCGTAAGAAATACGATTAATGTAGCAATAAGCAGTATCGGATTTATATCTAACATAGCACCTCCTAAAAGTTGCGCAATTATACTATGTTAAAATTAAAATTTTTGTTAAAGCTAGAATAAATTTATAAATTTGTAGTTTTTATGAGTTTAATAAGGAAAATAATTTAAAAATTCGTTTATTTGATTTTCATTTTCAAATTCTAAAGTGATAGTTTTGTTTGAACTTTTTACCTTATATCCAAGTTTAGAAAACTTTTCTTTGACTAGAGAAAAGTCATATGACTCTACTATAGGTTTTGCAACTGGTTGAATATCATCGGCTTTCATACTTTTTACCATTGATTCAACTTCACGAACACTTAGTTTTTGTCCAATAATTGAGTTTACTATCAAAATTTGAGTTTTATCATCTAAACCTACTAGAACCTTTGCATGTCCAGCTGTAATCTTTTTCTCAACTAATGCTTTTTGAGTTTTTTCTGATAATTGCAAAAGTCTTATAGTATTAGTGATATGTGTACGACTTTTAAATATCTTAGATGACAACTCTTCTTGGGTAATATCATATATCTTAATTAACTCACTATATGAAAGAGCTAATTCTATAGAGTTTAGCTCCTCTCTTTGAATATTTTCTATCAGAGCATATTGACGCATTTTTTGTTCGTCAGAATTTAAAATAATTACTTTTATAGTTTTTAATTTAGCTAACTTTGAAGCACGGAAACGTCTTTCACCAGCTATTAAAACATATCCATCTATATCTTCTGTTACAACTATTGGCTGAATTAAACCATCATTTTTTATAGATTCGCTAAGTTCAAACAATGCATCTTCATCAAAAGTTTTTCTTGGTTGATAAGGGTTTGGTCTAATCTCTTTTAAACTTACCTCAATGATAGAATCATTTGATGAACCTTCGTTTGAGTAAGCTTCATCCATTTCACCTAAAAGGGCATCAAGACCACGACCAAGTTTTTGAGTTTTCATTATGCGATTACCGCTTGAGCAAGATTTTGGTAAGAGATAGAACCAGATGATTTTACATCATACAAAATTGCCGGTTTTCCAAATGATGGAGACTCTGCTAGTTTTACATTTCTTGGAACTACTATAATTTTATTTTTCTCATCTTTAAATAGCTTTGACGAGAAGTGTTGTTTTAAATCTGCAAAAACTTGTTTTGAAAGATTATTTTGTGAGCTAAACATAGTTGGTAAAAAACCTTTTATACTTAGCTTAGGGTTTATTGATTTACGAACTAACTTAATAGTGTTTAAAAGTTGCGCTAAACCCTCTAAGGCAAAAAATTCACATTGGATTGGGATAATAACAGAGTTTGAAGCAGATAATGCATTTATAGTCATTGGACCTAAAGCTGGAGGTGAATCAATAATTATATAGTCGTAATCTTTTTTTACATTAGCTATCGCTTTTTTAAGAACTAACTCACGACCTTTAGAATTTTCAGCATTATAGTACTCTTTTTCAATTCCAACAAGACCTATGTTTGACGGAGCTAGGTGAAGTGTTGGCAGATCTGATTTTAAAATGATGTCTTTTAATTTTTTGGTACCGATAAGTACATGATAAATATTAAACTCATAATCATTACGGTGAAAGCCTAAAGATGTGGTAGCATTAGCTTGAGGATCTGAATCTATCAAAAGTACTTTTTTCTCAGCAACAGCAAGTGAAGCTGCTAAGTTTACAGCAGTAGTTGTTTTACCAACACCACCCTTTTGATTTGCTATTACTATTACTTCGCTCATCTTAAACTATATATCCTCTCGCCGTTTACTATTATGGAACCATCATCTTGTAGTTCTGCATTTTCTAAAGAAATTCTTAAATTATTATTATGTGCATAATATTTTTGATTAAGATAAAAGTTTAACTTATATTTGCTAAATATTTGCTTCCATGAGAGTTTTTTTTCAATATTTTTTGTATATATTTCAAGCAACGTATCTCTAGATATTTTTACATCCAAATGACTGAAAGATTTTGGTGAAGATATAAGATTTAAACCAACTCCACAAACAAGTTGACCCTTTACAATATTTGTAATCATTCCACCAATTTTTTTATCTTCTATATAAAAGTCATTTGGCCACTTTAACCAAACTTTTGACTCACACTCTTCTAAAGTATCTTTTAAAATTTGTGAAAAGTATAAAGATGATGATTCAAGTTTTAAATCATTTGGTAAATCTTGAAGGGGTATAGCAAAAGACAAAAAAAGATTACCATCCAATCCTAACCAAGTGTTGTCTCTACTTCCAACACCATCTGTTTGGATATCAGCAACTACTGCCAAAGATTCGAATATCTTTGATTTTAAAATAAGTTTTTTTAAATATCTTTGAGTAGAATCAATACTTTTAAGATAATGTATCTTCAAGACTCAATCTTTTACCATTTATATATGAAAGAACATCCATCTCTTTTTTTGAAGCTGGTTGAACTTTAAAAATTCTAACACTTCCCTTTTCGCAAGACACAACTATACTATCTTTATCTATTTCTATTATTTTTCCAATTTTACCATTAGAGGTTCTATCTTCAATAGTAATATTTTTTAACTTTAATCCTGATGCTAAATATATTCCAGGCCAAGGAGTGAATGCACGATATTTATTATAAATTTTATTTGCATCTTTAAACTCTATTTCACCATCTGCTTTAGTAATTTTTGAACAATGTGTTGAGATAGAATCATCTTGTTTTATAGAAGTGATAGAGTCAAAATTTTGAAGTACATCTATTGTAAGCTTAGAAGCGACTTCTGTAAGTCTATTAAAAAGATTCTCTACCATTTCATCTTCAGGCACATTTATAGTATCTATTTTTAAAATATCTCCAGTATCAAGTCCTTCATCCATAAGCATAGCTGTTACTCCGGTTTCAGTGTCCCCATTAAGGAGAGTTTGCTGAATTGGACTTGCACCTCTAAGTTTTGGAAGTATTGAAGCGTGTAGATTTATACATGGAGCATGTTGTAAAATTTCAAGTGGAAGTATCTGGCCATATGCTGCTACCACTATATAATCACATTGAATCTTTAAAAGCTCTTTTACCGTTTCTTCATCACGAAGTCTTGTTGGTTGATAAACTTTAATATTATTTTCAAGTGCAAAAGTTTTTACAGGTGGGGGAGTCATTATTTTTTTTCTACCAACTGGTTTATCTGGTTGTGTGTAAACTGCTACAACTTCCATAGCCTCAGTATTTATAATTGTATCAAGAATAGCCTGAGCATAGTCAGGCGTACCCATAAAAATAATATTCATATTATTTTCTGTATGTTTGAACTAGATTAAATAATGCGTACTTAAGACCCTCTATATTTTTGTGAGTAGCTGAAGATATCGGTGCTACTAAATATGGAAGTGTTCTATCAAAGCCTAGAGTATCATCTGCTGATTCTTGAACAAAATATGGCATAGAATCATCAAAGTTAAACTCACTACTTTTGTTAGATTTAAGTCCAAGTAGGTCTAAAAATCCATTTACTAAATCATCTATCTCATCTGGTGGTACAATATCAACACGAGTAAGTGCAATAGCATAGTTACTTTCGCCTAGTTTTTCTGAAAATGAAGATATCTCATCTTTTAAAACTTCTATTTGTTCTTTTAAATCTCTATATGAAGCTAAATCTACCATATAAAGTAATGTTTTAGTACGTTCAATATGTCTTAAAAATTCAATCCCAAGACCCTTACCTTCATGAGCTCCACCAATAATTCCAGGAATATCAGCCATGATAAAAGACTCAAAATCTCCAATATTTACTTGACCTAGCTTTGGAGTAAGTGTTGTAAACTCATAGTTTGCAATCTCAGGTCTAGCATTTGAAACTGTTGAGATTAGAGTTGATTTACCAACATTTGGAAAACCAACTAAACCAATATCAGCAATTAGTTTCAAGTCAAGTTTTATTTGACGAGTCTCACCCTTTTCACCTGGTTGTGCATAAGTTGGTCTTTGGTTTGTAGATGATTTAAAGTGAACATTTCCAAGTCCACCTTTTCCACCAGTTATGAATTTTTCTTCTTGACCATCTTCTGTCATATCAAATAAAACATCACCTGTTTCCATATCAATGATTTGTGTTCCAGGAGGAACAATAATCACTTTTTTTGCACCAGACTTTCCAGTCATAAGTCTTCCTTCACCGGGAACACCGCCATCTGCTTTTATATGCATTCTTCTTTGAAAGTGTGAAAGTGTATGAGTGTTGTTATCGCATTTAAACCAAACATCACCACCTTTTCCACCATCTCCACCATTTGGTCCACCATTTAGTACAAACTTTTCACGACGAAATGCTACACAGCCTTGACCGCCCTTACCTGATGATACTGTTAATTCGACGCTATCTGTAAACAAGTGTTTTCCTTATATTCTTAACTTTAGCTAGTTACTAGCTATGTAAGATTTCTGAGTAAATCTCAGGAATCGATAATAAATCCGAATCCAATTATGAAAAATTTTTAATAAATTGTGTATGTAGAAAATATTTAGGCAAAAAGCCTAAACATTATATGTAGAAATTATGCAGCAGGTAAAACAGAAACTTTTTGACGTTTCTTATCTTTTCTTTCGAAAGTTACAACACCTTCAACCAAAGCAAATAAAGTATGATCTTTCCCCATACCTACATTTGTACCTGGGTGGATTTTAGTTCCACGTTGACGAATAATGATATTACCAGGAATAACAACTTCACCACCATATTTCTTAACACCTAGTCTACGTCCTGCTGAGTCACGATTATTCTGTGTACTACCTTGACCTTTTTTATGTGCCATCTTGCTCTCCTACTATGCTGCTATTTTCGTGATACGAACACGAGTAAAGTCACGACGGAAACCGCGTTTAACTTTAGAGTCTTTACGACGACGCTTTTTGAAAATCACAACTTTACGGTCACGACCTTCATTAATTACTTCTGCAGTAACTTTAGCACCTTCAACAAAAGGAGCTCCCATTTTAAGTTCACCAGCGTTAACTGCTAAAACTTCTGTAATTTCGATAGTTGCTTTTGGCTCTAAAGACATTTTATCTAATAATAAGATATCGCCTTCTTGAACTTTATACTGTTTACCACCGTTTTTGATAATTGCGTACATTTACAATTCCTTCAATAATCTATAAAAAGTGCGCAATTTTACCCAAAAAAGCTTTAAGTTTTATTTAAACAATACAATTTACATCTTTTTTACATCTGATAGTAGTTCCAAAAAGGTACTTTTCTTTCTATAACCTGCTGTTGAGTAGATCATTTTACCATTTTTATCTATAAAATAGTGAGCTGGATAAAATCTTAAATTGAATTGTTCTGGAATATCATCTATATCTACTGACAAATAAATAGGCACAAAACCTTCATTTAACTTTTCCATAACCTCTTTTTCAGACAATGTTGTTTCTTTTAACTTGTTACAAAATGGACAATTTGCAGTACCAATAAATACATATACAATCTTATTCTCTTTTTTTGCCTGAACTAAAGCTTCATCATAATCATCTGCCCATTCAAAGGAAAGAAGAGATGAAACAAAAAGTAAAACTAAAAATAGATGCTTCATAAGTTTAACCTACTAATGCTACTGCATCTATCTCTACAAGTGCATTTTTTGGTAAAGTTTTTACAGCAACTGTTGCACGAGCTGGTTTATGTGAACCAAATGCTGTTTCATAAATACCATTTACAACTGCAAAATCATCCATAGATGCTAAAAAAATTGTAGTTTTAATAACTTGTCCCATAGAGCTACCAGCTTCTTTTAAAACCTCTTCTAAGTTTTGTAACACTTGTTTTGATTGAGCTACTACATCTTCTGAAAGGACAGTATCACTTCCATCTGCTAAAAGTGCAATTTGACCTGAAGTATAAACCATACCATTTGCTACTATTGCTTGAGAGTATGGGCCTATTGCTGAAGGTGCTTTGTTTGTTTGAACGAATTTCATATTATATATTTTCCTTTAATTTATTTTATAAATTTAAGGGAACCTATTCCCTACTATTTTATACGGTATCGGAAGTAATTCCGCTACCTACGTTAACACTAGGTTTCCTTCGGCAGGAAGCCCATTGCACTAGTGCAATTCAATATCTACTCTATTGCCATTTCTACTTCATCTAAGAGACTATTAAAACCTGCTACTTCACGACTACCACGAGTTTCATAAAGAACTTTTCCATTTGAATCTAAAAAGTAATGTCTTGGAACTTGATACTTTTCAAACTGTTTTGGTATTTCATGATGATCACGGTTCATATAAAGGAGTACATACTCTTTTTTTAGTCTTTTCATTACATCTTTATTTGACAAGGTAATATCATTAAACCTTTTGCAAAACCTACATCTATCAGCACCTATAAAAAGATAAATACTCTTTTTTTCTACCTTAGAGTCATGTAATGCTTTTTTATAATCATGATTCCAGTCTAGATCCAAAGACCAAAGGGATGATAAAAAAAGACTTATTAATAATATATATTTCATTTTACTTATTCCAAATTTCTATTAAATTTTTAAACACTTTATAAAGGTTTTGAACTTCATCTATTGAAGTTCTCTCATTTACAGCATGAATAGTGTCATTTATAACACCAAATTCTATCACATCTACACCCATTGGAGCAATAAATCTCGCATCAGATGTCCCACCAGCAGTTGAGTGTTTTGGTTTAAAACCTACAATATTTTCTATCGCTTCATCTATTTTACGAACTAGTTTAGTATCAGTATCTGTTTTAAACGGGTATGAGCCTTGGGTTAATCGAAGCTCATAATCTAAACCACTTAAGTGCTTATCTACAAACATAGTAACTTCTTTTTGTGTAGTTATCGTGGTATTTCTAACATTGAACATCATCTTTAACTCATTTGGAGTTACATTTGTTACTTCCATACCTGAACGAATATCTGTTATAACGAACTTAGATGGTGAAAAGAACTCATCTCCATTGTCTAAGTTTACTCCTGCCATATTTGAGAGAACTTGAGCGATGTTGTGTATAGGATTTATCGCTTTT
>CAZZAZ010000083.1:0-8511 GCA_964652355.1 uncultured Sulfurimonas sp.
AATCTACAAACTGAACATCATTTTCTTCACAAAAAGTAAAAAACTCTTCTGTATTATTAACAAATTTACCCATTCGTTTCTCCTGAATTAAATTGCTAATAGTATATCCCAAATAGATTTAATAAAAAGCTAATATATGTTTAAAATTTCATCAACAGAGTTTGTATGTTTCGTAAAGTTATATAATTTTGTTTTATTTGAGCTCTACATGTAGACAAATAAGTTTTTTATGCAGAAATGACACAATTTTTACCATTTTCTTTTGCGATATATAAAGCTTTATCACATCTTTGAAAAATAGATTTAGTGTCATCATCATTTTGAAATTGAGTTACTCCAAAACTAGCGCTGATATTATCTGCCGTATCATGAGATATATTTTCCACTAATTTTCTTAACTTTTCAGTTATAATCAATGCTTTTTCAAGAGAGGTGTTTGATAAAAGAAGAATAAATTCTTCTCCTCCCCATCTAGCAAAAAAGTCATTTTCTCTAATGTGAGTATTTATCGTTTTTGCCATAAGAATTAATATTTCATCACCAATTAAATGTCCATAAGTGTCATTAAAATTCTTAAAATCATCAATATCTAAAATAATACATGAGAAAGTTATATTGTTATTTTTAGATTCTTCTATAGTTTCAGATAAAACTTCATTAAACTTACTTCTGTTATAGATACCTGTAAGTTCATCATAAAAAGCTTTTTTAGTTATCTCAAGTTGATTTTTTCTCATATTTGTTATATTTGTTAAACTAATTAAGTATAGTTCATCTTCATCTTTAATTTTTGAAATAGATATAAAAAAAGAGTTTTTATTATTATCTTGATCTTTTAGATTTATAACTTTATCTTTTTCTTTTAGGGTATGTATTTTTTGATAAAACTTTTTCCCTTTTTCTTTATGGTGTAGTTCTTTAAAGTTATGATCTATAACATTTTTCTCATCAATTATATTATCTAAAAAGCATCTATATTTTTTAATAAAATCTTCTATAGCTTTGATGTTGAAAAAGTCTAAAAAAGATTTATTTGCAAAAGATATCTTTTTAAAATTTGTTACAAGAATTAAATTTTTTTCAGTGTTTAGCACAGTTTGAAGTATCTGTTGTTGTTGTGTATTTTCTTTTAGTAGATCTTGAAGTTTATAATTTTTCTTAAAAATTTGCATATACAGTTTAAGCTTATTTATAAACTGATTATTGTTTATCGGCTTTGTTAGGTAGTCGACTGCTCCAATAGCAAAACCTTTTTCTTGAAACTCCTCTTCTTTAAAGGCCGCTGTTAAAAAAATGATAGGGATATTTTTTGTTTTTGGATTTGATTTTAAAAAAGTAGCAACTTTAAAGCCGTCCATATCTGGCATTTGGATATCAAGTATAATTAAGTCAATATGATTTGAGAATGATATCTTTAATGCATCTTCACCATTATTGGCAGTAATTATATCAATATCTTCAAAATAATCATTTAGTAAGTATTCTAAAGATATTAAGTTTGCTTCTATATCATCTACTAATAATATTTTTGCATTTTTCATTCAGCTATCTTTTTATATATTTTGGTATTTTTATCTAATGTCGTAAAATTGATTTTTTTACTATAAGTTTCACTTTCACCAAGAACTAAGATACCGTCTTTTTCTAAAGAATCGTCAAAAAGGTTAAAAACTCTTTGTTTGAGTGTATTGTCAAAGTATATTATAACATTTCTACAAAAAATGAGTTGAAATTCATTTAAAACACCATCTGTTGCTAGATTATGTCTAAAAAATAAGATTTTATCTTTAATCTCTTCTTTTAAAACATGAAAATCATCGTAATTATCAAAATATTTTTCTAGTTTATATTCTCCTCCAGAATTTATATACTGTTTTGAAAAAAGTTTAAAATTATCATTAGAATAGATTGCATTTTTTGCATATTGTAATACTGTATTATTAAAATCAGTAGCATAGATTAAAGATTTCTCGAGGATACCTAGCTCTTTTAATATAATAGCTATAGAATAAGGCTCTTCTCCACTACTACAACCAGCACACCATATTTTAATACTATTTTTTTCTTTAAATTTTACAAATATTTCATCTCTTAATTGTTTAAATGTATCTGGATTTCTAAAAAAAGTTGTTACATTTACAGATAAGTTTAAAAACATATCTTTAAAAATATTTATATCACTTAAAACTTTTGTTTCAAACTCTTTAAAATCACTTAATGATAAAATATTTAAAAAATATTCTATTCTTCTTATCACATGCTTTCGATGATAATGTCTGTAGTCATACCCGTATTTTTCATATACTTTAAGTAAAAAACCATCTAAGTATCTGTCTATATCATTTGTCTTACTTAGGTGATTATATAAAAGTTCATTAATGCTATCAATACTTAAAATATAGTCATATTCTTTTGTATTGATGGCATTTTCTAGCATAGGTGTAGCTTTGCATTCATAAAGTTGCTCGATAATAACTAAGCCACCATTTTTTCTAATATCTTTTAATGAGTCACTACCATCAGCTCCATATCCACATACTAAAATAGATAAAAGAGAATCTTTATACTCTTTAGCTAATGAAAAAAAAGTATTGCTGATTGATGGTCTGGAGAAATGTCTTGGTTCATCATCTGTTAAAAAGATAAAGCCACCTACAACTATCATGTGCTTATTTGGTGGAGCTATATATATAGTAGATGGCATAACTTTTATATCTGATAAAGCTTCTATGACTTTATAATGTTTTGTTTTTCTTTGAAGTATGTCAGCTAAAGAACTTTTTAAGTCTGATTTTTGATGCATTACAATAAAAATACTTAAGTTTGATGATGGTAAGTACTTTATGATATCTATAAATTTTTTTAAACTACCAGCACTACCACCTAGTGCTAAGTACTGTATTTTATTTAAATTTGGTGTAGTCGATAGGTACTTGTTTTCTTTCATAATAGGGCTAAAACCTAAGTTTCTAAGATAGTACTTTAGATTTGGTTTATTTAGAATTATTTTTACTTTATCTTTTAGTTGGTGTAGTCTAATTATAATTTTAGATGGTATAAAAGATATGTTTAAAAAAGTTATTTCATACATAATGTTTTTTTGCATAGCATCAAGCATCTCTTCTATATGTAAGTTAAGATTTAATGAATCTGCAAAAATCTTAACTAAGTTATCTGAAACTTTTTGTTGTAATATCTTCATGTATGTTTTCGTTTACTCCAAACATCTATCAATTTTACAAGAGCATCTATGTCTATAGGCTTAGATACAAAATCATCAGCTCCAAGTTGTATACATCTATCTTTATCTTCTTTCATGGCTTTAGCTGTAACTGCTATAATTGGTATGTCTGATAACATATCATCAGCTCTAATGGCCTCTATAGCTTCATACCCATTCATTACAGGCATCATAATATCCATCAAAATTAAATCAACCTTTGTTGAATCTTTTAGTTTTTCAATCGCTTCTTTTCCATTGTATGCTGTTTGTATATTAGCATTGTACTCACCAAGGGCACTATCTAATACAAAAATATTTTTAATATCATCATCAACAATCATTATAGATAAACCATTTAAATCTATATCATCTAAAACTACAGATTCATTTTCTTCATTTACTACTTTATGGTTTTGTATAAAACTTTGTAGTTCTGATATAACATCATCTATATCATCTTCAATTAATGGTTTTTGTCCATAGCCTAAGGCACCCATTTTTAAAGTTTCACTATCTTTATCTTTAGAAGATATTATATATATAGGGATATCTTTTGTTTTTTCATCTGTTTTTAATTCTTTTAATACTTCAATACCATTGATATCTGGTAATGTTAAATCTAATAATATTGCAGATATATTATACTTTTTTATAAGCTCTAGACCATCATTAGCTGTATGCGCGATAAGTCCAAAATGTTTATGTTTTTTTATATTTTCATACACTATCTCTGTAAAAGCTACATCATCATCAATCACAAGCATCGCTGAATTATCATTTAGTATATCTCTATCATCACTTAAAGTGTCAACTTGGATAGTTTCTATAACTTCTTGTTTTTTTATAGTTGATACAGTATCATTTTTTTTGAGATTTGGTAAGATAACTTTAAAAGTACTACCTTCATTTTCTTTACTTTCTAGGTAAATATTACCACTAAGTAGATGAGCTAACTCTTTTGATATTGACAATCCTAAACCAGTCCCACCATATCTTCTTGTCGTACTTCCATCAGCTTGAGTAAAGGCTTGGAAAATTTGTTCTTGTTTTTCTTTAGCAATACCAATTCCTGTATCCGTAACAGCAATCTCTATCTCATTTTTAGGTGTTGGTGAAATCTCTAAAGTTATTGATCCATCTTTAGTGAATTTTAAAGCATTAGAGATAAGATTTCTAACTATTTGTGAGATTCTATCACTATCACTATGTATAATATTTTTATAATTATCTATGATTTTAAACTCTAAATTCTTTTCTTTTATGCCATTTTCAAAAAGATTTTCAATATTTGTTAAAAAATCACTTGAATGAAAAGAATCTATAATAATTTCCATTTTTCCAGATTCAACTTTTGATAAATCTAAAATATCATTGATTAATCTTAAAAGTTCTTTTCCTGAGTTAAAAATAGTAAGTGATTTTTTGATATCATCTTTATTTAAATTTTCTTTCTTATTTTTACTTAAAAGCTGCGATAGTAAGATAATAGCATTAAGTGGTGTTCTAAGTTCATGTGACATATTTGCTAAAAATTCTGATTTGTATTTATTTGACATCTCAAGTTCTTGGGCTTTGTCTTCAGTTTCTTTTTTTGCTTTTTGAAGAGATTCATTTTGAATTTTAAGATTTTGTTCTGATATTTGTAGTTGTTGCTGTTGCTCCTCCATGTTAGCATTAGCTTCTTCAAGTTGCTGCTGTTGTTCTTCTATATTTGTGTTAATTATTTCTAATCTTTGTTGTTGCTCTTCCATATGAACATTAGCTTCTTCAAGTTTAGCTTGATTTGTTTTTAATTCTACATTTGCTAGCTCTGTATCTTGAAGTAGTTTTTTAACTTTCATATTTTGTATAGATGTTGAAATAGCAGTAGCAATCACTTTATTTGAAGCATTTAAAAACTCTATTTGATTAGATATAAAGTTGTTTACAGAAGCTATCTCTATAACACCAAAAAGTTTGTCCTGATAAATTAATGGGTAAGTATAAGTGTTTAATGCTTTTTGAGAATGGGTTGCATTTTTTATATTTAATTGTGAGTCTTCACTTTGAGCTAAAAGTATTGGTGATTTTTGTAAGGCTACCTGCCCAACAATTCCTTCGCCAAAAGTATAAGTATTTGATAAATCATCTCTATGAACATGTGCAAAACTTGCGTACTCTTTTAGCTCTTCTTTTTCTGCATCAAAGATAAATATTACACCTGCACCAGCATTTAAATAGCTACATATAAAATGGATAGCATTGTAAGATACATCTTCTAAAATGCTTGAAGATGCTAGTTCATTATTGAGTTGATTAATTCCATCTTTTATCCAAGACTCATCTTTTTTATGTTGAAAATCTTTTTTCATGATAACTATACCATCATTTATGGAAGATGCCATTTTTCCTATCTCATCTTTTGAGGTTACTTCTAATGTTTTAACACTATTTGTTTCCCCTTTTAAAAATTCAAAGAAATGTAGTAATTCATCTTGAAATCTTGTTAATGGTTTACCAATTATTTTATGAGTAGCTATTAATGAAAGGATTATAAAAATAAGTAGTAATATAATTGAAATAATTAATAATGAATTTTTCAGTGTATTTACTGGAACTAGTGCTTCTTCTTCATCAATTTCTGCAATTAAAGCCCATTTAGCTTGGTCATAAATATTTATAGAATGGTAAACACTTAGAACTCTTTTATCTCTATAATCTTTGATAATCCATTTTCCAACATCACTATTTAAACTACTATTACTTTTTAGTGCATTGATTGTACTTTGTGTTTTTACTTTATAAACACCAATCGTACTATGAAGTTCTTGCACAACTTTGTTTTGTATATTTTTTTGAAATCTTGAGTTACTTCTCATCATATAATCTTGACCAACAAGGTAACACTCCCCTGTTTTTCCAAGTCCAGCCTCTTCATACATTCCATCAAACTGCATTATTTTCGTGATTTGCTCAACTGGCATTTGAAAAGCTAAAACACCAGCAACTTTTCCATCAATATATATGGGTGTAGCTATAAAAGAAGCATAAACATTGTAACTAGGCTCATAAGGTTTAAAATCCTCAAAAGCTATCTCTCCATTTTTTAAATTGGATGCTTTTTCATATACTTCAGCTAAACCAGTATCTGCATAAACTCCATGTTTTAAGTTAGTTGCAAAATCTTTTTCTTTGAAGTCAGTATAAATTACATCTCCATTGGTATTGATGATAAAAATATCATAGAGATTAAAAGAGTTTAAAAAAGTATCAAAAGAGTTGTGGTACTTTTTATGAGTTTTC
The DNA here is from genome assembly GCA_964652355.1 of uncultured Sulfurimonas sp. Lineage (GTDB taxonomy): Bacteria > Campylobacterota > Campylobacteria > Campylobacterales > Sulfurimonadaceae > Sulfurimonas. The sequence goes on from CAZZAZ010000083.1 coordinate 6,506, forward strand.
ATATAAGAGTTAGAATATTTAGGATTATAAGTTAAGGCATTTTTTTTATTTATTGGTGCATTATTATCTACAATAAACATATATTGAGCGATTATAGCATTTTCATTTTTAGGTAAATATTGTGAGATTAATCTTTTTGGTTGACTTTTTGGAACATCATAATTTACTTTACTAATATAGTTGGCACTAAAGTTTGCTTTTAATGTTTCTTTTATATTTTCAATATTTAATGAAGTTTCTGTAGATAGTTTTTTAAAGGAATTATTGAAATCAATTGTAGCATCTTTAGTTGTATTGTTCTGAGCTAATGAAACTAAAAGTTCTTTTATGTTTTTTAAATATTTATTTATTTCTGCATGTTTTGTTACTTCAACAGTTGATAACTTATTCATTTCATAAGCGATAATACTTTTGGTAGTTTTATCAATAGATATATATGAAATGGTCATAACTAAACCAAAAAGAGAGATAGCACTAAGAATTGCGAGTTTTACTTTGATGGATAGATTTTTAAACATTTCTTATTCCTACTAGTATAATTAGTAATTCTATATAAAATTATCAAAAATTATACTTAATTAATAAGATATTGTATTTAAACTTATAAAGAAGACTACTTATTTATAAGTTTTCGAATTATATTTTTAGTATGTCACGAAGAAATTATAAAGAGATATAGTAGTATACTTAAACAATAAAATATGGAGGTACATATGAGTAAAGCTACTAAAAATGGTAAAGTTCAGATTTGGGTAAAAGAGGAAACTCTTGCTTATGAAAAAGAGCTAGAAAGACTCCAAGTAGAGCTTTTAAAACTTCAAAAACACGTAAAAGAAAAAGGTCTTAAAATTCTTATGATTTTTGAAGGTCGTGATGCAGCTGGAAAAGGTGGTACTATTAAACGAATTACAGAACATCTAAATCCTCGTGGTGCTAGAGTTGTAGCACTTGAAAAACCATCAGAGTTAGAACAAACACAATGGTACTTTCAAAGATATGTAGCTCATCTTCCATCAGCTGGAGAGATTGTACTTTTTGACCGTTCTTGGTACAACCGTTCTATGGTTGAGCCTGTTATGGGGTTTTGTACTGAACGTGAACATCACAAATTTTTAAAAGATGCACCACAGTTTGAAAAGATGTTAGTTGAAGAGGGTATAAAAATATTTAAGTTTTACTTTTCTGTTTCAAAAGATGAACAAGCTAAAAGATTTAAAGCAAGAGAAACAGATCCACTAAAGCAGTACAAGTTATCTCCAGTAGATAAAGAATCTCAAAAACTTTGGAATGAGTACTCACTTGCTAAGTTTATGATGCTCTCAGCTACTCATACAGAAGAAGCTCCTTGGACAATCGTAAAAAGTGATAATAAGAAAAAAGCTCGTACAAATGCCATAAAACATATACTTAATTTTGTAGATTATGAAGGTAAAGTAAAAGATAAACATATTAAAGTAGATAAAGATATCATCATTTATGGACGAGATGAAGCCATAGCAATGGAGAGTAAGTTTAAGTTCTCACTTAAATAGCTTTACATGTAGAGAAAACTATCATTTCCTAATTATTGTTTTTGTAACATTTATGTAACCAAGCTATTTTATAATTGCATTAACAAAAATAAAGGGAAATGAAAATGAAAAAAATAGTTTTATCAACATTAGCAGCCTTAACAATTTATGCAGTTTCTGCAACTGCAAAAGATATCAAATTTTATAAAGATACAAATGGTCAAGTATTCACAACTGCTGCCAAGGGACGTGTAGCTATTAATTTAGAAGAAGCAGGTAAAGTACTTAACTCAGTAGAAGAACCAAAGAAAAAAGAACTACCAAAGAAAGTGGCTGATAGAGATATTCTTGATAGATTACATTTCAAGGCTGATTTGAGATTAAGGTATGAAAATAAAGAGTCTGAGTATTCTGATGGTACTGAAAAAAAAGTTAACCATAATAGATATCGTTTAAGATTAGTATCAGCTTTTGATTTGACAGATAGTTTTAAAT
>CAZZAZ010000084.1:0-8338 GCA_964652355.1 uncultured Sulfurimonas sp.
CTGGATTTGCTGGAAGTACTGCTGATGCTTTTAACCTTTTTGATATGTTTGAAGATTTTTTAGAAGATAAAAAAGGCGATATCTTAAAATCTGTTGTAGAGTTTTCTAAAGCTTGGCGTAAAGATAAAGTTCTTCGTCGCTTAGAAGCTATGATGATTGTTTTAAATAAAGACCATATCTTTATACTTACCGGAAACGGCGATGTTGTTGAACCTGAAGACGGCGTAATAGCATCTATTGGTAGTGGTGGGAACTATGCTATATCTGCTGCGCGTGCCCTTAAAAAACACACTTCTTTAGATGAGGAAGAACTCGTAAAAGAGAGTTTAAGTGTAGCTGCAGATTTATGTATATACACTAACCATAATATAAAAACATTAATTTTAGAGGACAAATAGTTGAACTTGACACCTAAAGAGATAGTAGCTTATTTAGATGACTATGTAATAGCGCAAAATGATGCTAAAAAAACAATAGCTCTAGCCCTGCGTACAAGATATAGAAGAATGCAGTTAGATGTAGAGTTACAAAATGACATAACTCCAAAAAACATACTTATGATTGGTTCTACTGGTGTTGGTAAGACTGAAATATCACGTCGTTTAGCTAAAATGATGAAAGTACCTTTTATAAAAGTAGAAGCTTCAAAATATACTGAAGTTGGTTTTGTTGGTCGTGATGTAGAGTCTATGATTAGGGATTTAGTTGTAAACTCTATTAGCATCGTTAAGTCTGAGAAAGAGGAAGAAAACAAAGAAAAAATCGAGAATTATATACTTAACAAAATTGTTGAAAAACTTCTTCCACCACTTCCAGATGGAGTTAGTGAATCAAAAAAAGATGATTACAAAAGACTTCTTGAGGCAATGGAGACAAGAGTAGCCTCTGGCGAAATGGATGATAAAATCATAGAGATTGAGATAGACTCAAATATACAGGTTGAGTTTGCTGACTCTAACCTTCCACCAGAGATGATAAAAGTTCAAGAAAGTTTTTCAAAAGTATTTTCTCAAATGAATCAAGAAGATAAGAAAAAAGAGGTAACAGTAAAAGATGCAAAAGTTATGCTTAGAGCAGAAGCAAGTTCTAAACTAATAGACTCGACTAGTATAAATTCTGAAGCTCTTAGTCGTGCTGAGAATGGTGGAATAATTTTTCTTGATGAAATTGATAAAATAGCTGTTTCTGCTAAATCTGAAGGTAGAAATGACCCATCTAAGGAGGGAGTTCAACGTGATTTACTTCCTATCGTTGAAGGAAGTAGTGTAACAACTAAATATGGTGTTATAAATACAGATCATATCCTTTTTATTGCTGCTGGTGCATTTCATACAACTAAACCAAGTGATTTAATCCCTGAACTTCAAGGTAGATTTCCTCTTCGTGTTGAGTTAGAATCACTAACGGAAGATACGCTTTATAAAATTTTAACTAAAACACAGAACTCTCTACTTAAGCAATATATTGCACTTTTAGGTGTAGAGGGTATGAAACTTATTTTTGAAGATGAGGCGGTAAAAGTAATAGCTAAACTATCACACCGTGCAAATGAAATAACTGAAGATATTGGTGCTCGTCGATTACACACAGTGTTAGAAAAAATACTTGAAGATATTAGTTTCGATGCAGATAAACACAAGGGTCAAGAGTACAAAATCACAGCTGATTTAGTGCATGAAAAATTAGACATCGTAGTTGAAGACGATGATTTATCTAGATATATTTTATAAGGTTTGTAAAAATGACAAAAGCAGGTTTCGTTTCACTTATAGGTCGTCCTAATGCTGGAAAAAGTACTTTAATGAATTCACTTTTAGGTGAAAAGATTGCTATGGTTTCTCAAAAAGCAAATGCTACAAGAAAACGTTCAAATGCAATAGTTATGCATGAAGACACACAAATTATTTTCATAGATACTCCAGGCCTTCACGAAAGGGAAAAAATACTCAATCAATATATGCTTGACGAAGCATTAAAAGCCATGGGAGACTGTGATCTAATCGTTTATTTAGCTCCTATTACAGACTCAACTGAGCACTATGAAAAGTTTTTAAAACTTAACAACAATAAAGTAAAACATATTATTGTACTTAGTAAAATAGATCAAGTAAAACAAGATAGGCTTTTTAAAACTATAGCTTCATACAACCAATATGCGGATCAATTTGAAGCACTTGTACCTATGGCAATTCCTAAAAAAATTGGACATGATGAATTATTAAAGGTTATTTCTAAAAATCTTCCTGAATCTCCTTTTCTATATGACCCAGATAATTTAACATCAGAATTAGTTCGTGATATTTATGCAGGCTTTATTCGTGAAGGAATTTTTGAAAATGTCAGTGATGAAGTACCTTATGAGAGTGATGTAATGATTGATGGAATTGAAGAAGATGGAAAATGCGATAAAATTTTTGCAACAATTATATTGGAAAAAGAATCTCAAAAAGGGATTATCATTGGAAAAGGTGGTGAATGTGTTAAACGTATAGGAAAAGCTGCTCGTGAAAAAATAGAGATGTTAAGCGGGAAGAAAGCCTATCTTGAACTGCAAGTTTCTGTAAAAAAAGGTTGGTCAAAAGACAAAGCTGCATTAGAAGAGCTAGGATACCATTCATGAGATTTATATTTTTAATACTACTTACTTTATCCCTAAATGCTAGTGATATTTTAACTTTATACAGAAACAATGGCATAGCAGAAATTGAAAAGAAGATGGATATAGAGCTTACTAAAACAAAGTATTGGGAAAATTATCTTAAAGATAAAGATACCAGGTTTGGATTTATGGAATCTTATTTAAATGTTTTAACTTGCAACAAAAACAATTCTACCTTAAATCTGTATAGACTAAATGCACAGAACAAATATAAACTGCAGAAAGAATATGGAGCGTTTACAGGGAAGTTAAAGGGTGACAAGATCAAGGAAGGAGATTTAAAAACTCCAATAGGTGTATATCATTTAATTAAAAAACTTGAAAAAGTAGATAGTTTTTATGGACCTATGGCTTTTGTTACATCTTATCCAAATACTTATGACAAGTATAGAGGTAAAGGTGGTCATGGGATTTGGATTCATGGTCTTCCAACTGAACAAGAACGTGATGAATTTACAAAGGGATGTATTGCAATAAATAACTCAAATATAGAATGCTTAGCTAAAAATATCGATATATCAAAAACAATATTAATTATTAATTCTAAAAAAGTGAAACAAGAGATTTCAAAAGAAAAGCTAACTACAATATTATCTCATTTATATATTTGGAGATATGCTTGGAAATATAATGATTTCAAATCATATATAAGTTTTTATGATACAGATTTTATAAGAGTAGATGGACTTAATTATAAAAAATTTAAAAATTATAAAAAAAGAGTATTTAATAAAACTGAAAAACGCACAATCATATTTACAAATATAAATATAATTCCATATCCAAATACTGATAATATATATCAAATAACATTTAATGAACACTATAAATCTGACACATTCGAGTTTAATGGTAATAAAATTTTAATCATAAAACTAACAGAAGATAATTATATAAAAATTCTAACAGAGAAATAATAGTGAATCAATTTAAAACTTTACTTTTTAGTATTTTTATATCTGTAAATTTATATGCAAACAGTAGTATACAACTTATGAAAAAAGAGAATAATGATTCAAACACCACTTTACTTGTTATTGCAGGAATTCATGGAGATGAACCTGGCGGATATTTTTCAGCATCTATTTTAGCAAGTCACTACAAAATCACATCAAAAAATCTTTGGATTGTTCCAAACTTAAATCAGCCTAGTATTCAAAAAGATTCACGTGGAATTCATGGCGATATGAATAGAAAATTTTCTACTTTAAAAAAGAATGATAAAGATGCAGCAACTATTAAAGAAGTAAAAAAAATAATTTTAGCAAAAAAAGTATCTTTAGTTTTAAACCTTCATGACGGTCATGGATTTTATAGAAAAAAGAATCAAGGTAATATATTCAACCCAAATGCATGGGGACAAACTTGTGTAATTGACCAATGTAATTTAAAGCAAGACCAACCATTTGGAAATTTAGATAATATTGCAAAAACTGTTAAAGAAAAGATGAATAAAAAGCTTCTTAAAGATCATCATAGTTTTGATGTTAGAAATACAAATACAAAATTTGATGATGAAGCTATGCAACTATCCCTTACATATTTTGCTGTTACAAATAATAAACCTGCTTTTGCAATTGAAAGTTCAAAAAATTTAGATTCTTTATCTCAAAAAGTTTTTTATCAACTATTAGCTATTGAAGAGTTTATGAATATTATGGGTATTAAATTTGAAAGAGACTTTAAGTTAAGTGAATTCAATTTAACAAATATAATTAATAATTATGGAACTTTGAGTATAAATAACAATATATTTATTAATTTATCTAATATCAAAAAAACTTTAAGCTTTATTCCGATAAAATCAAAGAGTAATAATTTCAAGTTTTCAAACCCTCTAGGTAGCATAAACAAAGAAAATGGAAACTTTGTTGTTTATATTGGAAACAAAAAAATAACTACACTAAAGCCTGATTATTTTAAAATGTCAGATACATGTGTTATTAATTTTGATGTAGAAATAGATGGTAAAAGATCAACAATTCTTGCAGGAAAAGATTTTCTTGCAAATAAAAATTTTAAAATAATTACAAAAGATGATATTCGTGTTAATATTATTGGTTATAGGTCAAAGAAGTATAAAAATGAGAGTGGTTTAAAAGTTAATTTTAAAGACTTAAATAGTTGGTACGCACTTGATAAGACTAAAAAGACATATAGAATAGAATTTTATAGAAATGATGAATTTTGCTTTATGTCAAAGGTTCATTTTAAATAGGGAAGTATATGGATAATAAAAATCAGCAGTCATTTTCAAGTGTTATATCTATAAACCCATATAATGACACATATATTGACGAAAAATCTGGTTTTTTAAATGCAACAACTTCACCAAACTTTGAAAAAGATAAATATGCAATATCTTATATAAATACAAAAGGGTTTATTACATCTCAAATATCTATCAGTAAAAATATTCCTGATGAAGATATTTATGATGCACTATTCTCTAAAGCTTATGATGAGTTAGCATTAGATCAAGCAATAGAATACCAAATACAATACATAGAAGCATTCCATACTCTAGATGAAGAAAATAGAAATTTTCATATTTTTATAATAGACCCACTTGTAACTAAAGAAATATTTACAAACTCAATATCTAAAGTAAAATATATAGACTACATTATACCTTCTCCCCTACTTCTAAAATCTTTATATACTAGAGAAATTATTAATAGTAATGGTGTACATTGTTTCATTTACTTTGATAAAGGTGATACTTTTATTACTATTTATAGTGATAAAGAGTTTATCTATACAAAATCTATTAATTATTCTTTAATACAAATGCATGATAGATTTTGTGAAATATATGGTGAAAAGATAGTATATAGTGAATTTATAAACTTTTTGTCAACACAAAGTTTAAAAACAACAACAAGTGATTATAAAGAGTATGTATTAAAATTATATAAAGAAATATTTGCAAATATAAGTGATGTCCTAACTTATGTTAAAAGAGTTTTAGAGATAGAAAAACTTGATAATATTTATATTGGTTCTAGTATATATATTAATACTAAACTTCATGAAATAGCAGAAGTTGAACTTGAAATATCTAGTAATGATTTTAATTTTGAATATGGATTTGAGAGTACACATACTTATATTGATCAGCTTCACTCACTTATGCATATTTATGCTTTATCCCAAGAAAATGAACGATACGAAAGTAACTTTACAATTTATGAGCGTCCACCTAAATTTATAAAGAGAGAGAGTGGTAAAATACTTTTACTAGTAGCTGCATCAACTATAATTGCTTTTGCATACCCAATGTACAACTGGTCTTTGTCATACCTACAAACTAGTCAGTACGAATCTGTTGACAAAGAATATAAAGAAAAAAACAATGTAAGAGTTACAAGAGAAGCACTCATAAATAAAAAACTACTACAAAAGAAAAAAATACAAGATTTATTAAAAAAAGAAAAAGATAATTACTTAGAAAAAAAGAACACTCTAATAAAAATCCATGATGTAAAAGTAAACTATCCAATGAAAGCAAACCTTTTATATAAGTTGACTCAAGATTTGAATAATAATAATGTAAAGGTTGAATCATTATCTTATACACAAAATGATTCAAAAACACTTGTATTGGATTTAGTATCACATAAAGATCAAGCGATTACAAATCTACTAAAGTACTTAACTAAGAAATATCAAAATAAATTTCATTTTAAACTTACTGAAATATCATATGATGATATAGAAAAACAATATTTTAGTGAATTAAAGGTATATTTATAATGATGATAAATATAGAAAACTATTTACAAAAAATTGATTTAGCCTTAAAAGATAAAAGTCAAAAAGACATAAACATGCTATATATTATGCTATTTGGAGTGATTTTTTCACTATCTTATCTAGTATTTTGGGATTCATCTTCATCAAATGTCAATAACATAAAACATAAAATATCATTACTTAAAAATAAGCTTCGTGCTGATGAGATATATCTGGCTAATAATCCTGAAATCAAAATAACTCAAATTGATTCAAGTATTAAAAATATTCAAACAGACTTAGCTATTAATAAGGATAAGAATTCATACATAAAAACTAAAATTGAAGATATATCTTCTTTATTATATAACGAAAGAACATGGGGTTCATATATTAGTTCAATATCGAGTAATGCTAGAAAATATAATGTTAAAATATTAACATTTACCAATAAAAAAGCTATAACAAACAACTCATTTGGACATATGTTAGATATTAATCTAAATATAACAGGAGACTATATAAATACAGTGAAATTTATTAACTCTCTAGAACAAAGCGAATTAGTTGTTGATTTACATGGACTACAAATAAAAGCTCAAGAAAAATTAAATACTGACTTGAATATCTCAGTTTGGGGGATAAACTACTAATGAAAATATTTATATTTAGTTTATTATTTATTACAAATATAATTAATGCAAGTGAATTATCCTGGGTAGATGAGCAAGTTGAAGCTATCAAACCACCTAGACCAGGAATAGATAGCCAACTGATTAGCAGTATAAAAAATCCTTTTATTTTTTTAGAAAAAAATGGTGCTAAAAAAATAAAAATAACTAAGAAAAAAGTTATTAAAACTGTTAAAAAAACTGTATCTAAACCATCTAAAAAAACTGTTGCTAAGCTTACATTAGAGATAGTTATAAATTCATCAGCTTTAATAAATGGAAAATGGTATAAAACGGGTGATCATGTCAAAGGTTACACAATAAAAAAAGTAAAAAAACGCTCAGTTATTGTAACTTATAATGGAAAAAAATCCACTCTATACATTACCCATAAAAAATCTAATCTAAACTTTAAAAAGAAATAGGACTTAAAATGAAAATACTTAGAACAACTATGAAATCAATACTTTTAACATTACTATTATCAAACTCTTTACTGGCAGAATGTACCTATGAACTATTTAGTATCAGTTCTACAAAAGATACTAAAATTTCAGATTTTGTAGAACATCTAAGTAGTGAATGTGATTTAAGTATTATTATTACAGATCCATATGCTAGTAAATTTTTAGAAACAAAACTTAATCGTACAAATCTAAATAACCTTACAATTACAGAAGTACTTGATATTATTTTAAAAGAAAACAATCTATCTTATACCTTACAAAACAATCTTTTAAAAATATCTTACTTAACTACAAAAATGTTTGAGATTGATTATATTTTATCGCAAAGAAAAAGTACAGGTAGTACAGATATAACTTTATCTTCACAGAGTCAAGCAGGTTCTCAACAACAAGGTGGTGGTGCCAGTGGTGGTGCTGGTAATGTTGGTGGTGGTTCAGGAGGACAAGGTTCTCAAGGTGGACAAGGTTCGCAAGGTGGGCAATCTACTGGTGGTGCTACATCTTTATCTGGGATTAAGATTGAAACTTCTGATGAAGTAGAGTTTTGGAAAGAACTAGATATTGAACTACAAAGAGTTTTAAATAGACCACAAGATATATATAAGGCTGGTGCACCTATTATAAATAAAAATGCTGGAATTGTCACTGTTACTGCTACTATAAAACAGATGAATAGACTTGAAAGATACCTTAAAAAACTTCAAGATAAAGTACAACTTCAAGTACTGATTGATGTTCAACTACTATCAGTTAATCTCAGCGATGGTAAAACTACTGGTGTTGATTGGTCACAGCTATATGCACTT
>CAZZAZ010000085.1:0-4879 GCA_964652355.1 uncultured Sulfurimonas sp.
AGGTTTCTTTGTTGCAGCTACTGCTACTGGAGAAGTTACTCTTAAAGAATTTTCATCTGATGATATAACTGAGTTAAATCAAGAGGAATTTGCAGATTCTGGAGAGGATAGCGAATCATCAACTGATGAAAGTTCTGACTCCGCATCAACTGAAGATAGTTCAGATGTTACATCAACGGAAGATATAGGGAACGAAGGTCAGTTAGATACAACAAAAACTGAACTCTCTACAACAACTAGTACACCAAATGTAGTAGAGGATAATAAAGATAATATTCAACAAAAAGAGATAGTTGAAGAAATCCATGATATTATTAATTCTGATCCAACACCAGAGCCTGATCCAACACCAGAGCCAGAACCAACACCAGAGCCTGATCCAACACCAGAGCCAGAACCAACACCAGAGCCAACACCAGAGCCAGAGCTAACAGGCGATAGATATGATTCATCAATTGATGCTAGTTATTTAGAACAGGGTTTTTCTCCAGAAATTTATGAGTTTGGGTCTATGGGATTGATTATAAGTTATTTTAATGGTAGTATTGATTTTACAGATTCAATTCTTTTTGTACTTGAAGATTCTAACCTAGCGCAAGGTTGGACTATCCCAATAAAGACACCAACAACATATACCTCTATGGAAGACTTTAGTACAACTTTTGGTATACCAGAATATTTTGATTTAACAACAGGTGAAGTGATCAATTCAGCTACTTCTATAACTGGTAAAAACTTTTTTAATACAGTAGCGGATCTCTCTCCAGAAGATTCTATGTCATGGGGTGAATGGGCAATAGAATTTACTTATGATGAACAAGGTGTGCCAACAAATGAAAAATATGAAGGATTATGGCAAAGTGGTTTACCTACATCAGAAAGTGTAGTTCAATCATACTCTTTATCATCAGTCGATTATAGTGGTTCTTATAGAGCTATTTTAAATCAAAATGCTGATAGTATTACTACTGGTACGGCATCTTTAAATGTAAACTTTGTAAATGATACGGGTTCATTAACAATGAGTAATGTATCAACATTTGGAGATCTTCAATATGATGTTTCGATTTTTGGTAATCAAATTAATTCTGTTAAAGCAGATGGTATCGCGTACGGATTTTTTTATGGAGATACAGGAAATTCAGCAGGTGGATCATTTAAACATGAAATAAATGGAGATCCACACGCCGTAACTGGAGTATACCAAGTTACTACAACAACAAATTTACAATAAACTAGGAGGCTTTTAAGCCCCTAGTACACAATTAATAGAGTAACGCATATCTTCATCAAGGTTTTCCATAGAGCTTAACATCCATCTTAGATAACCTGCATCTTCACGTGCTACATCTTCTAAATCTTTACCCTTATGTTTTCCAAATTTAAAAGTTTTTATAGTTATGGGTGTGTTTGTTAAATCAACCATCTTATCAACTGGATTTTCACTTGGAAATTGTACTGCAACAGCTTCACGAAGTTTAGTCAAAAATAGTTTTAAAACTAACACATCACCGATAGCATCATGGGCTTTTACCTCTATACCTAAAGCATCAGCCTCTTTTTGCTCATCTTTATAAAGTTCCATCTTATAACGGAAATATTGAAGCCTATGAGCATCTTCATCAGCAAATATATGTTTAGCTACGCGAAGAGTGTCTATAACTTTCATTTGAGTGTTAAAACCCTCTTTGTTTAACATTGCTATATCAAACGGAGCATTGTGAATAATCATATAGTTATCGTTTGTATTTAACTCTAAGAGTCTTTTATACGAAGCACTATCTACACATGAACCTTTTCCTTCAAGCATCTCTGGTGTGATACCATGAACTTCCATAGCTCCAAAAGATATAGGTACATCTGAGCTAAAGAACTCATTTTGAACCTCTATCTCTTTTGCCCCAAGAACTATGTATCCAAGTTGGATTATTCTGTCGTTATCACTTACACCTGTTGTTTCAGTATCTAAAATTATGTATTTTTTTGCCAAAGTTTATTCCTAGTAAAATATCTACTCTAATTTTACCCGTTTATGCTAAACTTCTAATAAATTTACATAAAGTTTATAGATGAAAAAAATCTTCATATTTTTAATATTATTGTCATATTCGCTTCTTGCTTTAGAGATAATTCAGACTCCAATTTATTTTGGTGAAACAAGAGTTGATTTAACGAAAAAATATATAAAATCTCATTATGGTTTGAATGTTAAAGATATAAAAATAGTTCCAAAGATAGTGCTTATCCATTATACAGCTATTGATGAATACCAACGCTCATTAAATCGTTTTACAGAGGAGACTTTGCCAAATGATAGGGGTGATATATCAAAAGCTTCAGCACTAAATGTATCAACTCACTTTATGATAGAACGTGATGGTACTATCCATCAACTTATGCCTCTAGATATTATGGCTAGACATGTGATAGGTTTAAATTATAGCTCGATAGGTATTGAGAATGTTGGTGGTGAAAAAAATATTGCTAATCTTACAACCGAGCAGTTGATCTCAAATATTTTACTTATAAAATGGCTGAAGAAAAAAGTACCAAGTTTAGAGTATGTAGTTGGACACCAGGAGTATAGATGTTTTGAAAATCATGCTCTTTGGTTAGAAAAAGATGATGGATATAGGACAAAAAAATACGATCCTGGGATGGATTTTATGAGAGATTTACGCGCAAATATAAGTGGTTTTAAAAAGGCACCATGTAGATGATAACAAATCCTCTTACATATCTTTTTACCTTGGCTTTTTTAGCAACTTTTCTCTACTTTGTAGAGAGTAAAACAAAGCTAAAAATATTCAAGTATATTCCATCTGTTGTTATGATTTACGCATTTTCTATGTTTATGGCTAGTATGGGTATGTTTGAGTACAACGATGAGATAAACAAAATTTACAAGACTACAAAAACTAACTTACTTCCCGCTATGCTTTTTTTGATGTTACTTCAAGTAAATCTAAAAGACTTTTTTAAACTTGGACGACCTTTGTTAATCTCTTATATTTTAGCAGTCCTTTCAATCGCTTTTGCTTTTGTTATAGTCTCTCTAGGTTTTGATTTCAACATGCAAGAAGCTTCAGCTTTTGGAGCACTTGCAGGTTCATGGATGGGTGGTACTGCAAATATGATAGCTGTTGGTTCTGCTTTAGAAGTAAGTCAAGAAGCTTTTGGATATGCCCTTATAGTTGATAGTGTAAATTATACCTTATGGGTAATGCTTTTGCTTTTTTTAGTTCCTTTCTCTTCGGTGTTTAATCATTTTACAAAAGCAGATGAAAACAAAGCTTATCTTGGTGTTGCAGGATGTGCTTGTAGTATGGGTGCAACTCGCTACTGGTTACTTATTGCTTTAGCTTTATCAGTATCACTTTTTTCTCAAGTTTTAAGCCAAAAGATAGGTTTTTTAAACCAAACAACAAGTGTAGTTATCATATCTTCAGCCATAGGTATACTAGGCTCTTTTACTGCTTTAAAAAATGTAAATGGATCAAATCAAGTAGCTACAACTATGCTTTATGTAATCATAGCTCTTATTGGTTCAAAAGCTGTGTTTGAGAGTTTTAATGACTTGGGTACTTATGTTTTTGCAGGCTTTATTATACTTGTTATTCATGCTTTAATTATGGTTATAGGAGCTAAAATTTTTAAACTTGATTTGTTTTCTATATCTGTTGCTTCACTTTCTAACATTGGTGGTGTTGCATCTGCTCCGATTTTAGCAGCTACACATAACAAAGCACTTGTTAGTGTTGGAATATTGATGGCTATTATGGGCTATATTATTGGTACTTTTGGTGGTTTGGCAGTTGGTAAGATTTTGATGATGTTGGCACAATGATAGTAGAAAATATAACAACTGAAGTAAAGTATATAGCTTTAAAAACACCCTTCATTACAGCTCTTAGAAAAGTTGAAAATATAGAATTTGTAAGAGTAGAAATTCTTTTTGATAATGGTAAAATGAGATTTGGAGAAGCTCCTGCTACAGTGGCTATAACCGGTGAAAGTATAGATACAATATTAAACTCTATTAATAAAATAAAAAATAAAATAGTAAATAAAAGTATAGATGAAGCTTTTATAATATTACATAACTCTAGTATAGGTTCAAGTGCAAAAGCGGCTATAGATATGGCATTATTTAGATTTGAAGAGCTTAATTATATGAAAAAAGTTTTATATACAGATATAACAATAAGTTTAAATAAAAAAGAAAAAATGCTTAATGATTCAAAAGCGGCTTTTGAAAATAATATGCCTATTTTAAAAATAAAGTTAGGTAAAAATATAAATCATGCTATTGAAGTAACTAAATTAATATCAAAAGAGTTAGCAAATGCAAAACTACTTATAGATGCAAACCAAGCATGGAGTTTAGAATCTTCTTTAAAATATATAGAGGCAGTTAAAGACTTAGATATTGAGTTAATTGAGCAACCTGTGAAAGCAAATGAGCTAAATGAGTTAAAAGAGATAAGTCAAAAGTCTAATATTAAAATAATGGCAGATGAGTCTACTTTTACTTTAGAAGATGTAAAAAAAGTTATGAAATCAAAATCAGCTGATATGATAAATATAAAACTTATGAAATGTGGTGGAGTTACTAAAGCGATAGAGATTTTAGAATATGCACGTAAAAATAATATTGAATGTATGTTGGGCTCAATGCTAGAGGGACCAGTTTCTATAAATGCAGCATTACATTTAGCTTTAGCTTATGATGATATTATTAAGTATATAGATTTAGATAGCCCTTTACTTTATAAAGAGCCATCTGATGAGTTAGACTTTGAGTTTAACGGGTATGAGATTAGGCTTAAAACTTAAATATCTTTATTTAATATATCTGAGCCAAAAAAATCCTATAAGC
>CAZZAZ010000085.1:4979-8220 GCA_964652355.1 uncultured Sulfurimonas sp.
CTTAAAACTTAAATATCTTTATTTAATATATCTGAGCCAAAAAAATCCTATAAGCCCTGAAACAAGTGATGCAGCTAAAATGGCAACTTTTGCTTGAAAAATAAATACTTCATTGCCCAAAAAAGCAAGCTCTGCGACAAATATGGACATAGTAAACCCAATTCCACCTAAAAATGAAATACCAAATATTTGGCTCATAGTGCTATCTTCTGGTAATTTTGCAATTTTTAGTTTTATAGCAATCCATGCTACTCCAAATATTCCAAATACTTTACCAAGTATAAGACCAGCAATAATACCAATAGATACAGGGGTTAACATTACACCACCAATAGATGAAAAATCTATACTTATACCAGCATTAGCAAGAGCAAAAAGAGGGATTACAATTAAACTGACTGGTAGATGTAAATCATGTTCAAGTCTCGCAGCAGGAGTTCCAACAGCATCTATGCGATCTCTTATGTTGATAAGTATAGCTTTTTGTCTTTCATGCATCATATGGTCAGTAGCTACTGGGTAATAATCATACTCATCTAAAAGATTTTTAGTACTATGTGTAAAGTCTACGGGAGTGAATTTTGGTTTAGATGGTATAGCCATAGCGGCAATTACTCCTGCAATAGTTGCATGAACACCAGACTCAAGCATAAAAAACCACATAAAAAGACCAGCAATAAAATATGGTAAAATCATATGTATACCAACACGGTTAAATATTACCATTATTAAAAATGAAACACCAGCTAAAGTAAGTGGTAAAAGATGAATTTGTTCTGTGTAAAAAACGGCAATAACTATAACAGCACCCAAATCATCAACAATAGCAAGGGCTACTAAAAAAGTTACTAAAGCGGGAGAGACACGGTTCCCTAAAAGTACAAGTGCAGAAATAGCAAAGGCAATATCTGTTGCCATTGGAATACCCCAACCAGTAACACTCTCGTAAGAATTATTTATAAAAATATATATAATTGCTGGTAAAACCATACCACCAATAGCACAAAGTATTGGTAAGATAGCGACCTTTATATTTGAAAGTTCCCCAACTAATATTTCACGTTTTATCTCTAGACCAATTATGAAAAAGAAGGTTGCCATAAGACCATCATTTATCCAATGGTGAATAGTGTGAGATAATTGCCAAGTTCCAACTGTTAAATTTACTTTTGTATGAAAAAAATGTGCATATGATTCAGTTAAAGGGGTGTTGGCAAGTATCAGAGCAACTACAGTCATAAACATCAAAATAATACCAGTAGTAGTTTGTGCATGTATAAAGTGTTCAAAAGGAGTAGACATTCTGTTAAATGCTTTTTCCCATGGTGCATAAAGTTTCATATAAATTTCCAACTATTTTAATAATAATATAATTATAGCAAAATATTTTTTAAGGTGTCAAAGATAAAATAATCTTATAATTATTAGGCTTAAGTTTAACTGCTAATGTACCAAATAGAGGTATTGAAGGTTTTGTTTGTTTAGAGTATAACTTTTAATAGTATAATCTTTTTATGAATTTACAAGAGTTAGAAAACAAGTCAATACTACTATTTGGTAAACCTCGTGCTTTTAATGAAGAAGAGTTTTCTGCAGAGATGAGTTTTTATAAAATCAATATTGACAATGAAATAAATGATAATGTAGTAATGGTTGTTGATGGTAAGATGATGACACCTTATGAGCAAAATAAAAGTGATGAACTTTATGAGCTACATAGTTCAAAGATAGAGTTTATATCTATTGATATTTTAGAAAAAGAGATTGCCAAAAATATAGATGCCTCCACGCTTTTGATGAGTTTAAAGCTTTCTCGTGATAAAGATAGATTAAAGAGTTTTATACAAAATACATGCTTGAGTGATGAGGTGTTTTTAAAACTTTTAAAAATGTATGACTGGAGTGATGAAGATTTTTTTGAAAATGATGATAATCGTGATATTTCAGCTGCTTTTATATCAAGATTTTATAAAAATATAGAACGTAATCATAATGTTCAGTATGCAACGACAGGTTATATACACTTAATAAAACAACTTGAAAATACAGAGATATTAAAAGCTATACTTGGACTTCAGCCAATAAAATTTCATGAAAATATGAAGATACAGATGGCACAAAACTCTTTTTGTGATAGCGTAATCCAAAATTACCTAAAAAAAGAAAATTCTTCAAAAATAGATAAAGCCTTGTCTCACAATAAAAAGTTAGATATTAAACTTGTAAAAGAGTTTTTAAGTGATGAGTCTTATGCCCAAAATGTAGCAAAAAATATAGCTTTATCATATGAGATGTTTGACCTTTGCTATGAGCAAAAAACTGCATTATCTTTAAATAAATCGTTAAACAAAACTATGCAAGAAAAATTATTTAAAACTAATAATAAAAATGTACTATATGCTTTGTCTTTAAATGAAAGTATAGATAGAGAGATTTTACATAAGTTAATAAAGCTTGAGGATGAAGATATATTATCTAATCTTTTTGAGAATAAAGTGATGCCGAGTGAATTACTGCAAGAGGCTTATGATAATGGTAAATATCATATACAAATTGCAAGAAATAAAAATACACCTATAGAGATACTTTACCAGTTAAATCTTGATAGTAGATATGAGAGAAGTGTAAAAGAAAACCCTTCATTTGGACAACATATACAAACACAAAATTTAGGATGGTTATAGATGAGAGCAAGTGATTTAATACAGACTATATGCTCTTTAGTTGAGCAAAAAGTTCCAACATTTCTTTGGGGTGCTCCTGGGATTGGAAAGTCCTCAATAGTAAAGCAGATAGCCCAAAAAAAAGATATAAATTTTATAGATTTAAGACTTGCTTTGATGGATCCAACCGACTTAAAAGGTATCCCTTTTTATGATAAAGAGAGTCACACAGCATTGTGGGCACCACCAGCTTTTTTACCTAAAGATGGTGAAGGAATATTGTTTTTAGATGAGTTAAACTCAGCACCACCATCGGTTCAAGCATCTGCATATCAGCTTATTTTAGATAGACAGGTTGGTGAATATTCACTTCCGAAGGGTTGGGCAATAATTGCTGCAGGAAATCGTGAAAGTGATAGAGGCATTACTTATAGGATGCCAGCACCTTTAGCAAATAGATTTGTTCATTTAGAGATGGAAGTTAGTATTGAAGATTGGCGTCTTTGGGCATTTGAATCTAAAATAGATGACAATATAATTGCGTATATATCTTACAAAAATGAGCATCTTTTTACTTT
>CAZZAZ010000086.1:0-8124 GCA_964652355.1 uncultured Sulfurimonas sp.
TTTTTAAAAGTTGTATTGTTTTTTTCATATACTCTATTCTATCTGTTTATTTTCTTTGCAATTATAACATAAGAGACAGTAAGAATTATTGTTTATACTGCTATATTACTAAACTTTAGAAGCTTTTGGAATTGTTCTCTAGAGAGCATATCAGATATAAGTTCAACAAGACTTTTAAAATCATAATTTGCTTGCTGACGATCTAGTTGTATCTCTTCATAGTCTCTTTTATGTTGTATATTATCTGATTCACTAAATATTTTAGCTTTTAAGTCTGCCTCTTGAACTGCAAATTTTTGTTGTATTTTTGCTAGTGAAATATATGAAAACTTAAGTGTTTCAATAATATCAGCTTGTTTAGCATCAAATTCAATACCGTTGTCTTCAAAGAGTAAGTTATGTAGAACTATTGGTATGTTGAAGGGAATTGGAAGATCACTTGAATGTTTAATTTCAAAATGTTGATGTTTACTATCTGAACTCCCTCCAAAACCAGCAATCATCTTTATTTACCTACAGCCTCTGTGGCATCTCATCTTTAAATGCCACATCTTCTGCTTTTTTTAATAACTCTAATGCACCATTATCTATCATTTTTTGTGCTAGTTCTGAGCCTAAGTTTTTAGATTTACTTACACCTACTACAACTTTTTCATTCATTACATTAGTCCCATCAGGAAAACCAAGCATTATACGAAAAGTAATTTCATTACCATTTTTCACAGCATTACAAGCTACTGGTGCTGAACATCCAGCACCTATTTTAGAGATAAAGTCACGCTCTATTTGTGTACAAATAAAAGTATCTTCATCCTTTAAACTCTCTGCAATCTCAAGAACTTTTTCATTACCTTTTATTATTTCTATTCCAAGAGCTGCTTGACCCATTGGTGGTATCATCATATCAAGAGAGAGCTTATCAGTGAAAGGGATATCTTTTAGCAAATCTAAGCGATTTAAACCTATCCAAGCTAGAATAATTGCATCATACTGACCTTCACTAAGTTTTCGCAGACGTGTATTAACATTTCCACGTAAATCTTTTACCTTTAAGTCTGGTCTACGTTGTAGTAGCTGCATACGACGACGAAGAGATGTAGTTCCAACTACTGCACCTTGAGGTAAATCATCCAAAGTTGCATACTTATGAGATAAAAACACATCACTTTGATCTTGTCTCTGAGTAACTGCAACAAGCTCTAGTCCATCTGGTATATAAGTTGGCACATCTTTAAGAGAATGGACTGCTATATGTGCATTTCCTGCTAACATCTCATCTTCAAGCTCTTTAGTAAAATGACCCTTACCACCAATGAGTGCAAGTGGTTTATCTAAAACCTTATCACCATTAGATACAATTTTATTTAACTCTACTGTTATCTCTGGAAAAGATTTTTCAACTCTATCTTTTATGTGGTATGCTTGCCAAAGTGCTAAGTCTGAAACTCTTGTTGCTATTACTAGTTTTGTCATCTATTTCGCCGTTTTATATTTATTTTTTTGTTTATCAATTTTACCATCAAAAAACATTGTTGGAGTACCTTGAACCATCATAGAACTTGCTCTATCCAAATCATCTTTAAGGTGTTTTTGTACAGCAACTGAGTTTAAATCAGCTGGTTTTATATTTGATTTCATTGTGCTATTAAAAGCTTTTAGTATTTTTTCAACATTGCGTTCTTTTGCATCTATTTTTACCTGATACAGTTTTAAAACTACATCTTTATGTGTACCGCGCAACTCTAATGCTTTTGCAGCTTTTACAAGTTCTACAGCAGCTGGATGAAGAGATGGTAATGGAAAATGAAAATAATAAACTGCAAAAGTTTCAGGTTTTTCTTTCATCTCATTTATAGCTTTTGGTACAAAATTTCTACAAAATGGACATAATGGATCTGAAAATATCACAACTTTATGTTTTGCATTTTTATCTCCATAGATAAGATTTGAATCTTTATAATACTCTGATTTAAACTCAGGTGATACTAAATCTTTTAAGCTTTTTCCGGTATCCATATCAAGTAAATCTTGAGTTATAACTTCCCCATTTGAGAACCAAATCATCTTTTGATTTACTTTACGCTTATCTTTTTTTAATACAGCATCAGCCTTTACTATAAAAGCACTCCAGCCTTTTGGTTTTTTCAACTTCATAGAGTGTTCTGTTGTTAATTCTATACTTAATATATTTGGATTATTTTTAAAAGAATTTTTTATAAACTTTTCTACATCTTTTCCTGATACACTTGCATGTACTAAGCTACTTAATAGAAGCGTTGTCGCTAATAATTTCCACATCAATAACATCTGAATCCTTTTTAATATTGTTTGTCTCAAAATTTGTTTTACAATTACCTGATTTTACATTATAACGGTTAACAAGCATAGAGGTTAAAACGGAAAACTGCATAAGCCCACCGATTATATCTGTAAAAAAGCCTGGTACTATCATCAAAATTGCACCAATAAGCGTAAATAAGTTTAATTTTTGAAACTGTTGCAAATCTATACAGTTATACGAAACTGCGCTTAGATTTTCTCTTAGAGTTGATTTAAAGTTCATAAGGATAGATACACCGATAAAAGCACTCATAACTATCTCTAAAAATGTCATCAAACCACCAATGGCTGATGAGATATTTACAGATATTAGTACTTCTAAAAAAAGATAGACAACAAAATATAGCATTATTTAATCAACTCCATGATTGTGTTATAAATATCTCCAGTAGCTACTGCTGTTTTTTCACCACTTTTTCTATCATAAACTTGAACATTACCATTTGCTAACTCTTTTCCAATAATAATAGTATATGGAAAACCAATAAGTTCAGCATCTTTCATCTTAAAGCCAAATCTATCTTTTCTATCATCAAGCATAACTTCTACATTTTCACCTAAAAGCTTTAAGTAAAGTTCTTCACCTAAAGTATTTTGTTCTTCATCTTTAATGTTGGAAATCATAATATTTACCATATATGGAGCTGTTGTTTTTGTCCAGATACAACCATTTTCATCATGGTTTTGCTCTATTACAGCAGCTACTAAGCGAGAGACTCCCATACCATAAGTACCCATGATAAACGGCTGTGCTTTTCCATTTTTATCCAAATACTCAGCTTTTAAAGCTTCACTATAAGTAGTTCCTAGTTTAAAGATATGACCAACTTCAATACCCTTAGTTAGAGATAATTTTCCTGAACAATGAGGACAGTTATTATCGCCTTTTACTTCAGCGATATCTTTAATAGTTGATATATCAAAATCTTCATCGACTTCTTCCATATCCATAAATACCTCGATATTTGCACCATATTCACAAGAATCACATACAGCTAAAGAGTCTTCACCACTATCTGCGATAACCATAATCTCTTTAGAACCACTTCCACCAATAGCTCCACTATCAGCCTCAACTACGCGAAAATCAAGTCCAAGTCTAGTTATGATTTTTTTATAAGCAACCTCAAGGGCATCAAATTCTCTATCTAAATCTTCTACTGAAGAGTGAAAGCTATAACCATCTTTCATAATAAACTCTCGTCCACGCATAAGACCATATCTAGGTCTTGCTTCATCACGGAACTTTGTTTTAATCTGGTAAAGATTTACTGGAAGTTGTTTGTAAGATGTTACACGATTACGAACTAAGTCAACCATCATCTCTTCATGAGTTGGACCAAGAACAAAAAGTTTCTCTTTTCTATCATAAAATCTTAAAAGTTCTTTTCCAAACTTATCTATTCTTCCACTCTCAATCCATAAATCAGCTGGAGCTACAAATGAAAGTTCAACCTCTTCACATGCAACAGCTGCCATCTCTTCATGTATAATATTTTCAATTTTTTTAATAACTTTTTTTGCAAGGGGCATATAACTATAAAGTCCTGCAGCTACTTGAGATACAAATCCTGCACGAGATAAGTAAATATGACTAGCTAAAACAGCGTCAGATGGTGCCTCTTTAGTTGTTGGTATAAATGCTCTAGATCTTCTCATTATTTTCCTTTTATCATATATTCACAAGAGTAACCATTTGGTGCATCACAAGCGTGTTTTTGCATACTTGACTGGATTGCCCCTGCTACTGTATCTGCTTTAGAGTCTTTTGACGTATCACGCATTTTGGCAGTGATATCATGTAAAAACCTTTTCATAAGCTGTTCACCCATTTTATGAACTTCATCCTCATACTCTTTTGGAATATATCCATTTTTAATAACACGAGAACTTTCTATTTTAGCACTTTTAAAAGCTCGCTCATACATCTCTTTTATAATTGGTTCAACATCTAAAGTATCAAGAAGTTCAAAGAACTCAACTGTACTTCTACCGATGATTCCATGTGCAACTCTAGCACCATTTTCTCTAAAAGCGATGTTATCATCAACAATATTTTTCAAATCATCAATAACATAAAGATTTATTCGTTCACCTTTGTGATAGTTTATATCACGAGGTAAGGCCATATCAAACCAGTATCTATCAAAATCGCAAGACTTAATTATATCATCCGTAATTATAGGAGTTGATGATGATGTAGCTGTAAAAAGAATAGGAAACTCATTTAAAATAATTGAAAGTTGCTCATATGGTATAACTTTTACACCAAACTCTTTAGCAAAAGACTCAGCATTCTCTTTTGTGCGGTTCATTACATAAACATCAGCACCATTTGCTTTAAGATGTTTTGCAGAAATTTCGCTCATCTCTCCAACACCAATAATCAAAGCTTTTTTACCATCAATATCTGAAAGTATTGACTTGAGTTTATTTACGGCAACCGAAGCTATAGAGACAGGTTTAGATGAAATATCTGTCGCATTTCTTACTTTTGCCGCACATTTAAAAGCATGGTGCATTGCACGAGCTATTTTTTTACCACAAAAATTATTGTCAGTTGAGTATCTAAAAGCGTCTTTAACTTGACCAACTATCTGAGTTTCACCAATAACCATAGAGTCAAGTGAAGAAACAACGGTGAAAAGGTGGTGAATCGCAGATGAGTCATCAAAAATATCAGCACGACCTTCTAACTCTTCTAGTGAGATTCCTACTCTTTGGTTTAACATCTCAAAGATATGCTTAGTTGCAAGAGCTATATCAGAACATGAACAGAACACTTCCATTCTGTTACAAGTTGAGATAAGGATAGTCTCGTTTATAGCCTCTGATGTATTTAGTTTTGATAAACAACCGCTTAAATGGTAATCATCTGGATATGTGAGTTTTTCTCTAATATCCATCGTCGAATTTTTGTGTGAAAAACTTATGTTTAGGTAGTGCATTAAAAACTTCTTTTTATCATTGTTTGGAGTATATTTACTAGATCTTCATCATCTTTCATAACAGTCATAGCCTCATTGGAAAGTTTGGCTGCTAAGGTAAATGATTTTTCAACAGTTTTATATTGAGTCATTTTTTCTTTTATCCATGTCGTATCTTGTTCACTTAACTCTTTTGCATGAAGTGAAACTAACTTTTCTTTTTCCCCATCACTCAACTGTTCATAAAGATAGATATATGGTAGTGTACATTTACCCTCAACATAATCATTCATAGCTGGTTTTCCAAGAGTAGCAGCATCTTGCGTAATATCTAAAATATCATCAATAATCTGAAAAGAAAGACCTAAGTTTCTTCCATAAAGAGCATGGGCTTCAGCATCTTTTCCTTCCAGTAAAGCAGCAGCTTTTGCAGCAGCTTCAATGAGTGTTGCAGTTTTAAGATAAAGCATATCAAGATACTTATCTTCATCAGAGTTAAACTCTTCAGCCATAGCTACATCTATCATTTCACCTTTAGAAAGGGCTGTTACTGAAGATGCAATGATACGCGCCACATCTTTATCAAACAAAACAAGTTCTGTAAATGCTTTTGAATATAAAATATCCCCAAGCATTACAGCTACTTTACTTCCTTCAGTCGCATTTACAGAAGGAACTCCACGCCTAAGAGAAGCTTCATCTATTACATCATCATGAAGTAATGATGCTCCATGAATAAGTTCAACTATAGCTGCTAAAAGTGGCGCCATTTCATGTGATGGTGCAATTTTTAAAATTAACTTTGCACGAAGTCTTTTACCGCCTGATAGTTTATTAAAAAGGCGCATAACTTCATCATAGTCACACTCTTTTACCAACCTTTCTATCTCTGTCTCTACTCTTTGCATATTCTCTCTTATTTTAAATAATTCAATGATATTGTAGCCGAAGCATCAGACAAAAGAAGCTCAAATACTGCTTCATTTGTGTCATGCTTAAACTCTTTAAACCTTACAAGTACGTAAGGTGTGTTATAAAAATCAGCACCTTTAGTTCTTAACTCTTGACGAAAGCTTCTGTTTTTATGCCTCATATAAAGAACATTTTGAGCTACTATTTTATCATAAGAGCGCAAAACAACAAGACCATTGTTGACAAATAATGTCCATCTAAACTTTAAAAGTTTCTCTTTACCATCATACCTTACAAGAATTTTTTTTACTTCATCTTTTTTAAGAGTTATATCTATAATCTCTTTAAACTCAACACCATTAGCTAAATTAAAAAAAAGAGAAACTAAAATAAAAATTTGTAAAATATTTTTCAATACTATTCGCTTTTAGAAACGATTTCACCCATAAGCTCTATACATAAACTTTTCATTTTAGTTTCAACTTCATCACGGTTATCAACCACAAAATTTTTAACTTCATCGTTAAAGTTATCTCCAAGATGTTTATTTAAAACCATCTCCATCGCTGCGCGTTCACGAATAAAATTTTCTAAATCGAATCTCACAACATCATTATTTGCTGTAAAAACAATATCCATAAGTTTACTAACTGGGGATCCTAAAAATGGATCATTTTCATCTTCAAATAAAGCACTATATTTACTCATATTATTCCTTTTAATTGCGCGATTATATCATTTGTAAAATAATAACTGCTTAACACCTGACATTAAGTAATGTTTTCTTATAATATCTTTATGAAAATATACGATTATTTGATCATTGGAGCTGGTAGTGCTGGCTGTAATACTGCTTACCTTTTACAAAAATCTGGCAAAGAAGTTGCAGTTGTTGACAGAGAAGGGATAGCAGGAGGTGCTAGTGGAGCAGCTGGCGCCTTTCTTTCACCACTCCCTGGAAAAAAAAATTTATATAACTCTTTTGTAAATAATGCACTAAAATTTAGCCTTGATTTTTATGAACAACTTATACCTGATGAGATTGATAAAAAAGGTGTTTTAAGGGTTTCAAACGACAATTTCGGACAAGACAAGTTAAAAAACAATGAGATTAAACATCAATATTTAGATACTAATAACCTTCAAATATTTTCAAAATATTTTCAAAATATAGATGGATATTTTTACGAAAATGCGGCTATTATTGAACCTATAAATACTTGTAAAAAATTACTTGAGAATTGCGACTTTTTTAAAGAAGATGTTCAAGATATAAATAAATCAGAGCAACACTATCTTGTGAACAATATAAAAGCTAAAAACATCATATTAGCCCAAGGCGTAAATAGCCCTCTCATAGAACTTCCATACATGGTAATTTCACCAATCTTTGGACTTCGAATAGATGTGAAAACAGATACAAAGATACCTTTTAACATACATAAATCTATCTCAGTATCTACAAATAAACAAGACGGTACTGTATCAATAGGGGCAACTTCACAGAGACATGACACAGCAGATATGAGATGTGAAACCACTTGTGATAAATGTGAGTTTTATATAAATACAGATGAGGCTCAAACTAAAACTTTACTAGACCAAGCCAATGAGCTGATAAAACTAGAAAATATTGAGGTTGTGAAGATATATAAAGGTGCAAGAGCTAGTATTAAAAGTTATTTTCCAGTTATTGGAAAAGCTATTAACTATGAGGCATCACTAAATAAACATCCAAGTATAAAAAAAGGGACAAAAGTTCCATCTAGTTTACTTGAATATCATGAAAATATCTATGTTATAAATGCATTCGGTTCAAGAGGCTTTGTATTTGGTCCATATTTGGCAAAAATTTTATGTGAAAATATTTTAGAAGAAAAGGAGATACCAAAAGAGCTATCATGTGAAAAGCTCTTTTATAAGATGGCTAGAAAACAAGGATAAT
>CAZZAZ010000087.1:0-8025 GCA_964652355.1 uncultured Sulfurimonas sp.
AGTTATAAAAATAATGAAAATCAAGTTTTAATCCCAAAAGAGTTAAAGTCTAAAATATTTGATTTTATAGATAAGATTGATAATGAAGAGATTAATAAAAATGAGTTAGTAAAATTCTCAATTAGAAAAGCATTGGGACTTGATAGCAATGATATTATAGTAATAAAAATAGATAGTATTTTTATAAAATTACTATCTAAACTTAAAAGAAAAAATATTTCAACATCTGAAACTCAGACAATTGCAAATCGCTATAATGGGATAGCTGAAGATGAATTGATATTTTTTTATACTGAATACTTTTCTCAAGAAGAGAATAGAGACTTTTTTTATTTTGTAGCAAAAAGTTTTGTTGAAATTTATTTTATAGAAAAAAATATTTCAAATGCAGAGTTTGAAAAAAACAGTCTTTTCTAGAATTCAAGAGATTACTATAACTCATTTAAACAAAACTTTTGATTCTAATGAAGAGTTTTTAAAAGGATTTTCTGGATATATATTTCGTATTCATTTTCAAGAAGTATTTAGGCATATTGCTGATTTTATTTTATATGAAATTGCTGACTCTAATACTGATATTGTCAATTTTTTTAAAATATTATTCTTTAAATATAGTTGTTATAAATGGTATAAAGTATAAAGTTCCAACTCTTGAGGCTGACAATGGTTTAAATGGAATGTTATATCTATTATGTCTGTTGCAAAGATATATATGAAAGCTAAGCAAGCTGTAGAAAATTTACTAGAAGATTCTTACGATATAGATGATGATTTATATGATATGTTTATAGGAGATATGTCACCAGTTGAATATAATAATGATTTACTAAGGTTTCAAAATGATATTACGGAGGATATATCTGAAGAGATAAAAGAGCTAAAAATATTTTCTGATCAGTATTATTCTTCAAAAAATGCTGATGAAAAAAGGGAACTAAAATTAGTTATTCAAGAGATAAAAGATGATTTATTACATCTAAAGACAAACAGAGAAAATTTTATCTCAAAATGAAAATTCCTATAAATCTGTTAAGAATGCTCTTGCAAAAGCTTTAATATCTAAGAAAAAACGTATTTAACTTAGTATATTTTAGATTTTATATTGTATTTGTCATAATAAATATCTATCATATCTATTAGGTCTTTATCTGATAAACTAGATTTTTCTTTTATACCAAATCTTCTTAAGTATCCAAAAGGTAAAACAGAAGATTTATAAGTTGGATTTTTAAGATAGTCGAAAATTGCTTTTTTTATTCTTTTTTCACTACTATATTTTATAGTATACTTTTTCATAAACATTTTAAATTTAAACTCTTGTTTATGACAACTAAGGCAGTTAGTTCCGAATTCATTTGAGTATAAAGTACTAATAAAAACAATACTTATAAGAAATATTTTTACCATTTTAGTATTACCTCCGTACCTACATCGATTTGTGAGTTTATTTTTATATTTATATCGTATTCATCTACGATAGATTTAATGATGTTATACCCTATACCAAATCCACCTTGAGTGCTGTCAAATCTTGTGTATCTCTCAAAGATAGTGCTAATCTCTTTTTCACTCATACCTTTACCTTCGTCTATTATTGATAAAGATTTATCTGTAAGAATAACTTTTATAGTAGTAGCTTTTTTAGTGTATTTAATAGCATTTGATAATATATTGTCTATTAGTCTTTCAAATTTTTGTTTATCTGCAGTAAAGTACACATCATCTTGAATCTCAAATAAAAAGTTTATTTTTTTAGAATTTGCTATATTTGTAAAGTATTGCACTCTTTCATTTAAAATATTTGAGACATTTAATTCTTCATTTTTGGATGAGATTTTATGATTTAATAGTATATAAACAAGATCTTGATAAATATTGGATATGCCCATTGATGCAGTTTTTATGCGTTGTAATTTTTTAGAAAGTTTTTCATCACAAGGTGTACTGTCAATAGTCTCAATATTCGCAAGTATTGTTGTGATTGGGGTATTTAACTCATGTGTAGTATCTTTTATGAAGTTATCTAGTAATCGTAAGTTATCTCTTATAGGTTTAAGAACTAGTTTTACTAAGAAAAAAGATGTAATAAGTGTAAGTATTACTATTGCAATTGCAAATGGGATGAGTTCATTTATAATATTTAAGGGGTTTGTTTTCTTAGATACAACTATGTATGCTGCACCAAGATAGTAAGGTTTTAATGCTGATATAAAGTAAGAGTTTGCATTTTTTGTAATAAAGTCATTATTTAGAGATGTAATATTTATATCTAATGTTGAAAAAATTAACTCTTTATCTAAGTCATATATAGCAGAGTTGTAATCTTTAGACCTTGGATATTCATATTCATCCCTACCTATGTTATGCACAGCTTGAAGTTTGTCCTCTAGTTCAAGAGAATATTTTTTTAAAATCTCTTTTTCATTATGGATAAGTTGTTCTTGTTTATAAAAGTAATACCCCGTAAAGAGTGTAGCAATAAGTAATAGAGTAGAACTTAAATATAAGCTAAGTACATTAAATATCGTGCGTTTTTCACTTTTATACAAATTTATAACCTACTTTTTTGATACTTATAATATGCTCTTTTCCTAGATGTTTTCGTAGGTTCTTTATATATGTTCGTAAACTCATATCGCTATGTTCTTCATCATATGACCAAACATTTTGGAAAATAGTTTCAAAAGTAACACATTGATTTTTTTGTTTTAAAAATAGTTTTAATAAAAGTGATTCTTTTGGATTAATTGATACTGCATTCCCCGATACTATTAATTCATTTGTTCTTGTATTAAACTCTGTTGTTGGTGAAACTTGTACTATTTCACTTTGAGATTTGAATTCTCTTTTTAAAAGTGCATTTACACGAAACAATAACTCTTTTAAAAGAAAAGGCTTTTTAAGATAATCATCTGCTCCAACTAGATAACCTTTGGATAAATCATCAATACTATTTAGTGAGGTTGTAAAAATTGCAGGGGTAAGAACATTAGCCTCTCTTAGGTCTTTTAAAAGTTCAAAACCATTTATTCCAGGAACATTTACATCTAATAATAGTAAGTCAAAGTTTTGTGTATAGATTATATCTAGAGCTTCATCTCCATCATAAACACTATACACTTCAAACCCTTCATCTTCGAGGTACTCCTCTACTGTTTCAGATAATGTCACATCATCTTCTAGGTATAAAATCTTCATGATTTATTATACCTAAAAAACTTACTATGCATATACTGAAAAATAATCAGTCTCTGCATCTTGGGTACTTGATTGATCAAGTATATCAAGTAATGCTTGAGTATACTCTTCAGCATTCATACTTGCTTTATCTACTGCTTTCATTTGAGAAATTGCATCCATTCTATCCTCTTGATTCATAGAACTTAACTCATCTTTTAGAGCTGTTCTGTCTTCCATAGATAAACTTTGCATCATCTCTTTCATTCCGCCTTTTCCTTGGCCTGTACCTGATCCATCCATTCTTCTTAATTGCATTTGCTCCATTGAGCCTGCGCCATTAACATTCATGTTATCTCCTTTATTTTAGATACAAAAAGAGTTTAAAGCAAAATTGTGAATTAATTGTGAAATTTTATAATAAGGAACGAAATTTGCTTGTATAAACTACAATTAGTGTCTACCTCTTCCCATACCTTGGCCCATTCCACCACCTTGTCTTTTTTGCATACCAGAACCAGAACCATCTTGTTGACCCTGTCCACGACCCTGCATAAATGAGTTTCTTTCCTCTTCACTCATAGCTCCAACACGACTTTGCATCTCAGAACGAAAAGCTTCTCTATCTTGCTCTGCTACACTTCCACGCATCCCCATCATCTCTTCATTGCTCATTAAAGAGTAGTCTGTTGCAAAAGCACTTATAGCTATTAAGCAGCTTGTTAATATTATTTTTTTCATTTTAAATCCTTTTAGTATTTAATTTTATAGTTTTAGTGTTAAAATAGTGTTACATTAGGTTAACACAACCTTCACCTTCACACATAAATGTACCTTGTAGTGGAGTACCACCAGTTTCTACTGTACGTGATACTTCAAGTGTTTCTAAATCTAGTTCATAAAAGATACCATTATCAGTTGCAAAAGCGTAGAAAAAGTCCATATTTGGTTCTATAAATGTTGAATGTGATTGTAAAATTGCATCATTTATCTGATCACCACTAACAGTTACATTTTTTATAAATGTATTTGTATTTGTATCAACGATGGTTAAATATGTATCATTGTGGTTTGTTACAACCGCAATCTCCCTCTCTGGAACAAATGTTGTATGTCCAGTACCAGCACCAGTTGGAATACTCCCTGTTATGCTCATAGTATTTGTATCAAGCACATATAAGTTACCCTCTAGTGAACCTACATATATTTGAACACCATCAGGATGCATATCTGCATGATGACTTCCCATAAATGGAATAGTCTCTATATCTGTAGAGAGTGCAGTTTCTGTTTCAAAAGTAAGAGCTGTATCTGATAAGCTATACTTTAAAATAGATGGAGATATACCTCTATCTGGTGCACCTTCTGCAAGAGCATAAAAGATATTATCACTATTATCTCTTTTTACAAAGTGATGAACAGCAGTTGGTGTGGTAACCGAACTAAATAAGCTTGTTGTAAACCCTCCATCGTCATTTTTAACAATAGTATATACCTCTATCTTACGATTTGGTCTATCTATTAAAGCAAATTTGTCATCCGCAAACCAAAAAGGATGACCAGTAGCATTTGATCCACCGTAATCTTCAACAGAAAACTCTTCATTTATCCCAACAAATGCTACAACAGTATCTGTAGCTACATCTATAAGAGAAGCCATAGGTTTGTTTGAACCAGTAACAAGTTGAAGTCCAAGTGTTTCATTATATGCTTCAGATGATCGGGGTGTATGTTGAAGTTCAATTAAACCTATTTTTTCATATGTAAGTGCATCAATTACATCTATAGACTCACTACCACGAGTTATAGCATACATCTTATCTAACTTACCAGCTTGATCAACTGGGTATGGGTCTAAGCCAGTTGTATAAACTTCAGATTTAAACTCCATATTGTTTACATCCATAATAACAACCCTATCTTCTAGCTTATCCCCATAAAATGCTGTAATAGCAGTAGGAGCAAGTGCAGGAACCTCTGAAACTTCTGTAGTAGTTGTATCGCTACTACTACCCCCACCACAACCAACTAGCATAGAACCAGCTAGCAATAATAAAAAATACTTAATCTTCATAATCTATAATCCTTCAATTTTAAATATTCAAAATCTTATTTAAGAATCGTGGATAGAATGTGGATAGAGTACTAATCCAAAGAAATTTAAGATAAAATTGCATTATGAATTTAGACGAATACAAAAAAGCAGTAGAGACACTAAATCTTTACGCACACCACTACTATGTTTTAGATGACCCGATAACTACAGATGAGATATATGACAAGCTATACCATGAAGTAGTTGCGTATGAAGAGCAAAATCCGAATGATAAACTGAGTAACTCTCCAACACTAAGAGTTGGCGATGTTATTCGTGATGGATTTAGCAAAGCAAAACATCTTTCTCGTATGTGGTCGCTAGAGGATATTTTCGATAAAGAGGGCTTAGAATCTTGGCTTACTAAGACTTACAAGTTAGATGAAAATATCTCTTTTTATTGTGAGCCAAAGTTTGACGGGGCATCTTTGAACCTCATATATGACAAGGGTGTATTAGTTCAAGGAATTACTCGTGGAGATGGAAGTATTGGTGAAGAGATAACTGACAATGTTAAAACCATTCGCTCTATCCCACTTAGTATCGACTATGATGGGCTTATTGAGATTCGCGGTGAAGTTGTTATTTTTAAAGATGAGTTTGAAAAGATAAATGAAAGTAGATTAGCTAACGGTGAAGCACTTTTTGCAAACCCTAGAAATGCAGCTGCTGGAAGTCTTAGGCAACTTGACTCATCTGTAACAGCTTCTAGAAACTTAGTCTTTCTCCCTTATGGTGTTGGTGAAAACACTTTAGAACATAAACTTCTTAGTGACAAGATGGAATACATCTATGAGCTTGGTTTTAAAAAGCCACCTGAACGCAAAACTTGTAAAGCTTATGCTGAGATTCAAGCCATATATGATGTGATGGTGCAAGATCGCGATAGTTACTCTATGATGTTAGATGGTATGGTTATAAAAGTGAACGAAATTACTTCTCAAATAGATATGGGATATACGGTGAAAAACCCTAGATTTTCTGTTGCGTATAAATTTCCGGCGATTGAGAAGATAACAACGGTAAAAGAGATAATCCTTCAAGTTGGAAGAAGTGGTGCTGTAACACCAGTAGCCATAGTAGAACCAACTGACATAGAAGGTGTTGTGGTTGAGCGTGCAACACTCCATAACTTTGATGAGATAGCTAGAAAAGACATTCGCATAGGCGATAAAGTTATCATACTTCGTAGTGGGGATGTTATACCGAAAATCATAAAAGTCTTAGAGCATGAGCGTGATGGAAGTGAGCTTAAGTATGTGAGACCAAGTTTATGCCCAGTTTGTGAAAGTGAGTTACTTGATGAAGGTGTGCTTTTAAAGTGCCAAAATCTTTCATGTGAGGCTAGGGTAGTAAACTCGATTTATTATTTTGCTTCAAAACCTTGTCTTAACATTGATGGGCTTGGTACTAAAATAGTTGAAGCACTTTTTAACTCAGGACTTGTTAAAAGTGTAGTTGATTTGTTTGATTTAACTTTAGAAAAACTCTTAGAACTTGAAGGTTTTAAAGAAAAAAAATCACAAAATCTACTAAACTCACTAGAAAATGCAAAAGGGTGCGAGTATTGGCGTTTTGTGAATTCTCTTGGGATTGAACATGTCGGTGAAGTAGCTTCAAAAACTTTGAGTGAGGCTTTTGGTTTTACTTTTATAGATGCTACAAAAGAGGAGATAGTCGCTTGTGATGGAATCGGTGAAGAGATGGCGGAATCTGTTTTAGAGTTTGTTAGAGTAAACCGTGAGACTATTTTAACTCTGCAAGATATTTTAAAACCACTTGAACCGGTTAAAAGAGAAGAGGCTGAGGATAATGTATTTAAAGCTAAAACTGTTGTTTTAACTGGAAGTATGAGTGAGAGTCGTGGAGTTATAAAAGAGATGTTAGAGTCTCTTGGTGCAAAAGTATCAGGAAGTGTAAGTAAAAAAACTGACTTTGTAATTTATGGCGATGATGCTGGAAGTAAGTATGACAAAGCTATGAATCTTGGAGTTACTTGTTTAACTGAAGATGAGATGAGAGAAAAACTTGGCTAGATTAGATAACTATTTGGTTGAAAATAATTTAGCACTTAGTAGAAACAAGGCACAAGGTCTTATAAAAGATGGACTTGTAAGTGTAAACGATAAAGTGATAAAAAAAAGCTCATACAAGTTAGAAAGTAGTGATGAGGTAAAAGTAGGGGAGCATAAAGAGTATGTATCTCGCTCTGCTTTTAAACTTGCTTACTTTTTAGAAGAGTTAGACTTAGATTTAAAAGATAAAATAGCTTTAGATATAGGTTCATCAACTGGTGGATTTACTCAAGTTTTACTTGAATACGATGTAGCAGAGATAAGTGCCGTTGATGTTGGAAAAGCACAACTTCACCAAATACTTCGTGATGATAACAGAGTACACTCTTATGAGAGCTGTGACATAAGAGAGTTTAAAACAGATAAAGAGTTTGACCTAGTTGTAAGTGATGTATCTTTTATCTCTCTTCACCATATACTAGACGATGTGCATAGACTTGCAAAGAAAAATATCATTTTACTTTTTAAACCACAGTTTGAAGTAGGGCGTGAAGCAAAACGAGATAGTAATGGGGTAGTTTTAGATGAGAAGGTTATACAAAAGGCAATGCTAAAGTTTGAGGATAGTTGTTCTTTGCTTGGTTGGAAACTTGTGAAAAAATCTGCTTCAAAACTTACTGGTAAAGAGGGTAATTTAGAGTATTGTTATTTTTTTGAATGCTAAATCTAATATAACGG
>CAZZAZ010000088.1:0-7957 GCA_964652355.1 uncultured Sulfurimonas sp.
TATCACGGATATTAAATGCAATTACACCTGAAACTTTTCCATCTTTATAGATGATGTCAGCAGCATACCACTCATCCCAAAACTTAACACCTGCGCGATGTGCTTGCTCATAAATAGTTTGAAGTAGTGTAAGACCAGTACGATCTTTTGCATAACAAGCACGAGGTGAAGATTGTCCACCAAAAGGGCGTTGAGCAATTTTTCCATCTGGAGTACGGCTAAATGCAGCACCCATTCTCTCAGCCCAACGGATTGTTTGTGGAGCTTTTTCACACATAAATGCAACAGCATCTTGATCAGCTAGATAATCACTACCTTTTACTGTATCAAATTCGTGAAGCTCAACAGAATCTTCATCACTAAAAGCAGCATTTACACCACCTTGAGCTGCACCTGAATGGCTTCTCAACGGGTGAAGTTTAGTTATAACTGCTACTTTTTTGCCTGCGTTTTGTAGTTCTCTAGCTGCTGCACAGCCTGCTAAACCAGCTCCAACAACAATCGCATCGTAAGTATAAATGGGGATACTCATTAGCTTTCCTTTATTCATAAGAGTTTAATAATAATCGAGGATTATACAAGCTTTAGCCTTTGTCTATAATAAAAAGAGAAAAAAACAAAGATTTAGTAATTGTTTTTTTAAAATTTTGTGCTATACTTCACCCAATAATAAAGGCATAAAAATGATAAAAGAAATTAATGTAGAACTATTTAGGTTTGATGCTAAAGTTGATTATTTACCATACTACAAAAGGTATATAATTGAATATAATGAAAAAGATACTGTTCTTAGTTTGTTAAATAAAATTAATGCGATAGACAAGTTTGGATATGAGCCGACAAATGAGTTTAATATCAAGATAAATAACTTATTTCTATCTGTTCAAGAGTATATTGCAAATATTGTAGAATTAACATCAAATGATTTTAAAATAGACCCTATAAGTAAGTTTAGAGCTACGGATGATTTATTGATTGACAAAAGTGATTACTTAAATAAGATACTTATGTTTAAAGACTTTGTAAATCCTATGGATATGGATGAATATGCTCAAAGTTTAGAACTGGATTATTATGCTTCAAATACTTATGAGATAAATAGAGATTATATTGGTGATCATTCGTTGCTTATTGCAAATGATATTATTGAACAAAGTCCAGAGCATACTAAAGCTGTGTTGAAATTAATATCGGACAAAGATGATGGTATTTGGTATCACACTTCGCTAGAGAGTAGAGTTTTTAACTATGATACTACTAAAGAGTTAAGAATACAAAACCTTCTTGCACAAATGCCACAAACAAAATATACATCTATAAATACAGATTCTAATATTGAAGTAATTATTCCAACTATATCTCAGTATTTCAAAGGCTTTAATATTGCTTCCTATGAGGGTACAAGCAAAAATTCATGTGAAAATATTATAAAAGAATCTTTTGCTTCACATGTAGAGCTAAATTTAAAAAATGAAGATTTAGCTCCATACTCAACCTTAGTCTCTGATGATTTTTCTCTAAAAATTGCTGGTAATATTTTACTTGAAGCAAAAGATAATAATGCAGACTTCTTAGTTGTAAGAGGTAAGGGTGATATAGCACTTTTTGATGGACAACAAAAGAATATAGAAAAAGCTATTGGAAGAGAAGTAGATTTACCAGTTGTATCTCAAGAACAATTTTTAAAAGTACTTGGTGGTGAAAAAGACACATTTAAGTTAGGTTTTGATACTCACAAAGTAAAAGTTTCGTTTCTTTAAAAACTTATAACTCTGACTCAGCTAAGTCTTTTAGCTGAGATATCCTATTCCCTCCGCTTTTTTTAGCATGTTCTAGTAGCTTAGTAGTATTTTTGATAGCGTCATCAATTGAAATATGTTTTGGTTTAATACTGAATCCACCACTAACTGTTATATCCACTTCTCCAAGCTCAGAATTTGTTATTTTCATCTCTGAAATACTTTGACGAATAATATCTATATCTTTAAAAGATTGTTCCCTCTTAGCACGAGATAAAATAATAGTAAATTGGTTGTAGTCTGTTCTAGCTATAACATCGGTTACTTTTTCATGAAGAGATATTGTAAATGCTACTTTTTTTAGAATTGCTTGTGTGAATTCTTGAGAATAAATTCTATCTGATTTGGAAAAGTTATCTATCTCTATAATACTAACAGAAACAAAGTTATTTTCTTTCATACCTTTTTTCTCACTGTAACAAGATATCATACCTCTGTAGTTATTAATTCCAGTTACAGGATCCAGTCTAAGCAAATTGTCGCATGAACTAGGTTTTCTTTGCATCCTAAGAAGTATTGCTTCTGCTTCTTTAGTGAATATTTCATAATCTGGTCTATTTATACTAGATAAGAATTCAATATCTTTGTATATTTTATTAAGTTTTCTTCTGTACCATAGTCCCGTAGCTAATATAAGAATAAAAGCTATCCAAGTTAGTGTTTTATGAAGATTAAATTTTTGTTCATCATATGATATGTTTTTTATCATAATCGAATCTATTAATTTATTAAGGGCTACAGCTTTTTGTGATAGAGTAGCTTTAGTTGATTGTTCTTTAGATATAGATGCATAGTATCTATTAGCTTCTTGCACAAATTGATTTGTTAATTTTTTTAATAAATCTAATTCTGCTAAATATTCAGTTGAATTATTTATAATGTATTTTTCTGAATAATTGTGCTTGTAAAAATCATAAAGCTTATTTACATTAATTTTTAACTGAGTAGTTTTTCCATTTATTTGAATCAATATAATTTCTGAGTTATCTTCTTGCAAATTAACAATATTATAAATAATATCTTTTTGACTTTTTAAGTTGTTTATTTTTTCATAAGAGTTGTTGTGATCTAAAGCGATTAGGGCTATGAAAGCAGAAAATAATATGGCAAACGTTAATACAAATATGATATTATCAAATATCTTTCTAATTGATTGTTTCATTGGACTTCTTTAAATGCTATAATTTGTAACATTTTATATATAATGATGTTAATACTAACTTAAGGCTATAGGTGAATTTAGAAAATTATTTTATAAGTAAATTTAATAATAATCATATTGGAGATGACGGGGCAGTTGTTGAAGGATTTGTTTATTCTAAAGATGCTTTTTTTGAAAATGTTCATTTTAAAAAAGAGTGGATGAGCTACTATCAAGTTGCTCAAAAAGCTATGATTATAAACATCTCTGATGCTATTGCTATGAATGCTAAACCTCTTTATATTTTACTTAGTGTAGCTATGCCAAAAAATATGACAAAAAGAGATATGAGTGATTTGGCAAATGGTTTTAAAGATACAGCAAAAAAGTATGGGATTGAAATAATTGGTGGAGATACAATAAGTAACACTAAATTAGATATAACAATAACTGTAGTTTCAAAAACTAAAAAACCATTATTAAGAAAAGGTTTAAAGACTAATCATTTACTTGCTTATACTGGTAGTTTAGGTGACTCAGCAAAAGATTTAAAAAAGCTTTTAAATACTGGAAAAATACATAAAAAATCAAAATTTGTAAACATACAGCTAAGAGATAAATTTATAGAAAACTCTTCACGATTTTTAAGTGCAGGTATGGATATCTCTGATGGTTTATTTAGTGATTTGGAAAAGTTGTATTTAGCGAATGATTTAGGTTTTAAATATATTGAAAAAATTTCTAAAAAGCTTGGGTGTAGTGGTGAAGAGTATGAGATGTTAATATCATTTTCTCCAAGATATAAAAAAACACTTCAAAGAAGAGCAAAGCAGAGTAGGGTAAAGTTAAATATATTTGCTTATGCTACGCGAAAAAAATATACTAACAAATGCAAAGCGCACCATTTTTAAGAACACTTAGATATAATTGCGTTTATGGATAGATTTTACTCACTTAATCACTCAAGCATCGACTTTCGCTTTAAACAAACTCCTAGAGACTTTGTTGTTGAAGAGATACCACTTTATGAATTTTCAGGCGAGGGTGAACACCTTGTACTTTTTGTTAGAAAAAAAAGTATGTCAACCCTTGAACTTGTTTCCGCTATCGCAAAATACTTAAAAATTAAAAATAGAGATATAGGATATGCAGGTTTAAAAGATAAACACGCAATGACTAAGCAATATATCTCTTTGCATAAAAAGTACGAGGCTGATTTAGAAAATTTTAATCATGAAAATGTGAAGATAATCTCTAAAACTTATCATAATAATAAGATAAGAATAGGGCATTTAAGAGGTAATCGTTTTTATATAAAACTTAAAAAAGTAAACCCAACTTCTGCGCAAAAAATTGATGAGGCTCTTAAAAATATAGCTAATGATGGTATGCCAAACTTTTTCGGGTTTCAAAGATTTGGAAATGATGGAAATAACCATATAGATGGTGAAAAGATAGCTAAGGGCGAAAAAAAAGAGCGTAACCCTAAGATAAAAAAACTTCTTATAAACTCTTATCAAAGTCATCTTTTCAATCTATGGCTTAGTAGAAGACTTGAAATAAATAAACTTGTTAAAAACTTTGGTGTGGATGAATTAGAACCATTGCTAAATTTACCAAATCATGAGATATCAAAGATGAAAGCTCAAAAGCACCCATTTAAACTTATAAGTGGTGATGTAATGGAGCATTATCCTTTTGGAAAACTCTTCGATTTTGAGGGTGAAGAGAATGACTTTACAAGATTTAACGACAAAGGTATCTCTGTAACAGGGCTCCTTTGTGGTACAAAGGTAAGACCAGCATCCGATAGCGCTTGGATAATTGAAAAAGAGTTTGATGATGAGATAAACGCAGATGGTGCA
Organism: uncultured Sulfurimonas sp.; assembly: GCA_964652355.1. GTDB lineage: Bacteria > Campylobacterota > Campylobacteria > Campylobacterales > Sulfurimonadaceae > Sulfurimonas. The sequence continues at coordinate 4,806 of CAZZAZ010000088.1, forward strand.
AGACGCTATGCTTGGGTGTTTCCTGAGAATGTAGAGGGTAGATTTAAACCAGTTGAAGCTCACTATGAGCTAAACTTTACGCTACCAAAAGGCTCTTATGCTACTGTTCTTATTGAAGAGTTGGCTAAGAAAAAAATCAATGATTAAAACTTAGGAAAAAGTATAAATGAAAAGACATATTACATCGGCAATCTCTCAAGCATTTGGAAAATTTGCAAACAAAGAGTTTTCTAAACCTATACAAAATATAGTAAACAGTACTTATGTAAACTTAATGGGTCTAAATATGGATGAGTTTCATAGCTCAAATACATACAGAAGTTTAAATGCACTCTTTACAAGAAAGCTAAAAGAGGATAGAAAATACTCTTTAGATGGTGAAGACTTCATTTCACCATGTGATTCTTTCATATCAGAATGTGGTACTTTAGAAGAGGACTATGCCCTTCAAATCAAAGGTATGAGATACAAGGCTAAGGACTTTGTTGGAGAGCACTTTGATGATGAAGAGAAAAGTATCTTAAACAATGGTACCTTTATAAACTTTTATCTTTCACCAAAAGATTACCATCGTTACCATATACCAACAAATCTAAATATTTTAAAAGCTGTGCATATTCCAGGAAAATTTTACCCTGTAAATATGCCGTCATTGAAAAAAAGATTAAACCTTTTTATAGAAAATGAGAGAGTTGTTCTTCTATGTGAGACACAAGCTAAAAAAAGATTTTACATGGTATTGGTTTCTGCTTTGAATGTTGGCGTGATGCAAGTTTCTTTTGAAGATAATATAAAGACAAATACAGATACACTATATAGTAAATTATATAGTTATGAAAACTTATCTTTAGATAAAGGGTTTGACTTTGGGTGTTTTGAGATGGGTTCAACTATTGTTATTTTAGCTGAGAAAGACTTTTTAGATCTTGAGGTAAAAGCTGGTGATAATGTTAAGTATGGAGATACTATCGCAAAAATAAAGTAATTAAATTTTATTAATTACTTTTAGTTTTGCAAGTAGTTTTCCATCCTCTTCATAAATATCCATTTTTGTGTCTATTGGGAATTTTTGTTTTAAAAGACTACCTTGAACAGAGTGCAGTACATGGGCAAATTTTTGAAACATAGGCACTATTATGTAATCTAAATTATCTTTTTTTACAAGTTCTGCCAATTCATCTACGGCACAATAATAAATAGTTTTATTTATAACTCTTTGTATAGAGTAGTCTTTCATGATTTTTATATTGTTTATAAGAACAGTTTTGTCTTCTTGAGTGAGTATATCATTGTCTTTTGCACGTTCTATATCATGTGTTATTTTATTGTGAATCTCTTTATCTCTATCTTTAATCATATCTTCTATTTTTGGACAAAACTTTTTTAATTCTTCAAATAATTCATCATTATTAAGTCTAGAAGTATTAGCTTCATAAGTATAAACTCTATTTTCAATATATTCATGGTTAAGTGATTTTAATAATTGAATTATAATGTTTAAATAAACAAACTTATCTTCTTTATTGTTATCAAATAATATACCAGTATGTGAGATAATTGGTTTTGGTCCAACATATTTTAGTTTCATAATTAGGCTCCTAAGCTTTTATATTAAAGCTATATCGGATAAATGCATACGTTTGTTAAATAAAATTAATTAATAGCCGATGTTGATAAATATACCAAACAAGGAGACAATTTGTCTGCAAGTCTTAAACAAACGATAAAAGAAGAGTATAAAAGTGGTCTTTCAATTTCAAAGATAGCTTCAAGCTATGGTTTATCAACCAATGCAGTTTATGCAATAGTTAAATAGTAGCAAAAGCTACTATTTTAGTTTATACGTTAAATCTAAAGTGCATCACATCGCCATCGTTAACAATGTACTCTTTACCTTCTAGTCTCATTTTACCAGCATCTTTTGCCTTGTTTTCACCACCACATTCTATGTAGTCATCATATGCAATTACTTCAGCACGGATAAAACCTTTTTCAAAGTCATTGTGAATAACAGCAGCAGCTTTTGGTGCAGTAGTGTCTTTTCTTATAGTCCAAGCACGAACCTCTTTAACACCAGCAGTGAAGTAAGACATAAGTCCTAGTTTATCAAAACCTTTATGGATGATTTGGTCAAGTCCACTCTCTTCGATTCCAAGTTCATTTAAAAAGTCTTGGGCTTCCTCTTCATCAAGTCCGATTAGCTCCTCTTCAACTTTTGCACAAAGAGTTATGATTTCACAGTTGTTTTTAGCAGCGTGCTCCATAAGTGCACCAACAAAAGGGTTGTCATCCATAGCCCCACCTTCATCTTCAAGTGAATCTTCATCTACATTTGCACCATACATAATCTCTTTGTATGTTAAAAATCTAACTTCTTGGTTAAGTTGAGCAAAGATGTCAGAATCTACATCTTTAAAGTTTCTAGCCATGTTTCCATCCCCTAAAAACTCTAAAAGTTCCTCTGCCATCTCTAGTGCAGCTTTAGCACTTTTGTCAGCTTTAGCTTGTTTTTTAAGTCTATCTATACGGTTACTAAGAACCTCTACATCAGCTAAAATAAGTTCAGTTTCAATAATTTCAACATCACGAATAGGGTCGATAGAACCTTCAGTATGAACGATATTATCATCTTCAAAACATCTTACAATATGTAAAATAACTTCAGTCTCACGGATATTAGCAAGGAACTTATTTCCAAGTCCTTCACCTTTAGATGCACCCTTAACTAAACCTGCAATATCTACAAAGTCTAAAGTAGAGTATTGGATTTTTTCAGGATTAACAATCTTTGCCAGTTCTGCTAAACGTTTATCTGGAACAGGAACGACTGCTTTGTTTGGTTCAATCGTACAAAAAGGGTAATTTGCTGCCTCCGCATTTTGTGCCTTTGTTAAAGCATTGAAAGTTGTTGATTTACCTACGTTTGGAAGTCCGACTAAGCCGATTGCTAAACCCATATATAATTCCTTGATTTTACTTCATAAAAATGTTTTTTATTTATGATATTTAATTTTTCTAATGTTATCTAAAACTTGCTTTTATAAATATTTATGAGGGGTATATCCTTGAGATAAATCCCAAGAATATATATTTTTTAGTCTTTTTTATTGTAAAAAAGAAGGTAAGTTGATGGAAGAATAAGTAAAGTTAAA
>CAZZAZ010000089.1:0-7840 GCA_964652355.1 uncultured Sulfurimonas sp.
TGTATCATTTTTAGTCTTAGTTCTTATTTAGAGATAAGTTTGCTACCTATCCATCCATTTGAAAATATCAAGAAGAATAATCTGCTCATTCTCTTCATCAATCACATAAGTTATACAATAACCCATAAAGATAAAATCTCTAATATCATTATTATCAAAGTAGATAGATTTTCTAAACTTGTATGGCATATACACTAAGTCATTAAGGGATTTTTTAAGTGTGTTTTTGAAAGTTGTTGCCCTATTCTTACTATCAAGGGCTATGTAGTTTAATATTTTAGATAAACTTGTTTTAAATTTATCATCTTGGACTATCTTATTAAGCACCAACTATAACTTTATCCATATCATCCCAAAAGTTATCATCTACATCACTAAGTGTAGTTTTTTTACTTGTTATATTTTGTAAAGTATTTTCTAAAGATACTTTATCTTTTAAAAACTGTTTAGAATTTAAGTAAGCATCTGTAGGCATATCATCCATTGTATTCACTGATACATCTTGTTTGAAGCTTTTTAAATAACTAAGAATTTTATCAGCAACAGCTACATCTTTTACATCTATGGCAATCTGCATTTTAAACTCCTATTTTTTTTATCTATTACATATTATATCAAAAATAGATATACAAGTAAATTTCAAAATTTCTCAAAACTAAGCAAGATTAATTTTAAAAAATATCATATACTTTTTAAATGTTAAAAAATCCCTTTGTGCTAAGTGGAGTGGTAACTTAAATTCATACATTTTTTTCAATAATTCTAAGCAACTGTTTTTAGTGAAAAGACTATTTCCCCCAAAACCTTTAATCTTTCTTCTATACCAATAAGTATTCTTTTTCCTGCTCAAATATTTTATCATAATAAGCTATAATCCTTATATCATTTTTGTGTATCAAAAACCAAAAAAGTTTTAAAAAATAAAAATAAATTAATAGGCAAAGTCCTAAATAAAGGGTTAAAATGAGTGTATTATTAGAGTTCAGTATGTTTCCAACTTCGCCAGATGGAAGAGATGGAGCTTCAGTTTCAAGTGAAGTCAGTAAAATAATAGACGCCATTGATAAGTCGGGTGTAGCTTATCAATTAACACCAATGGGTACTGTTATAGAGACAGATACTATGAAAGAAGCTTTAGCTATCATAGAACTAGCTTATGAACAAGTTAGTGATTGTGAAAGAGTTTATTCATCTTTAAAATTCGATATTAGAAAAAATACTAAAAATAGGTTAAAAACTAAGATAGCATCAGTTGAGAAGAACTTAAATAGAAGTGTAAACCATTAATAAGCAAAAAAAAGATAGAATCTATTAATTATTTTTAAGGACTTTTTTTGCTAAACCTTCCAAACTCGTTAGCATCATTACGCATACTTTTAGCACCTGCTCTTTTTTGGGTTATTTTAAATCCTGATTATTTTACAGATGCTGGGTATGATATTACATGGAACTACTACTTTGCTTCACTTTTATTTGTTTTAGCATCTATTACTGACTTTTTTGATGGCTTTATCGCTAGAGAATGGAAGCAAATGACTATGCTTGGAGCTATTATAGATCCACTTGCAGATAAGATGCTTACTATGGCTGCATTTATGGCTCTTATGGTAGTAGGAGAAGCTTCTGCTTGGGCTGTATATATCATCATCATTCGTGAGTTGTTTATAACGGGTATCCGTACAGTTGCTGTTTCAGAAAAACTTGATATCAAAGCATCATGGGCAGGAAAAGTTAAAACAGTTGGACAGATGTTTGCAATAGGTTTTTTACTTATGCATTGGCAATGGGGTACTGAACTTTTATGGTTTGCAGTATTTTTAACAGTGTATTCAGGACTTGAATACCTATATGGCTTTAGAAAAGCCCTTTTAAAGGATGAAATTTAATGAGTATTTTTGTATCTCTTTTAGTCCTATCAGCTCTAATATTTTTTCATGAGCTTGGGCACTACACAGCTGCTAGACTTATGGGTGTGTATGTTGAAACTTTTAGTATTGGTTTTGGAAGTAAAGTAGCTTCATTTAAAAAATGGGGGACTGAGTGGAAATTAGCACTTATTCCTCTTGGTGGTTATGTAAAAATGAAAGGGCAAGATGACTCTGACCCTACAAAAAAGTCTTATGATGAAGATAGTTACAATGTAAAAACTCCATCACAAAAGATTTTTATACTTTTAGCGGGTCCCGCAGCAAACTTTATTTTAGCATTTGTTTTATACTTTGTTATAGCCTTAGGTGGTCCAAATATTCTTTCACCAGTTATCGGTCAAGTAGTGAAAGACTCTCCTGCTCAAGTTGCAGGGTTAAAAACTGATGATACTATCCGTTCCATAAATGGCACAAGGATAGAGACTTGGAAAGATATGGCAAAAATCATTGAACACGCTAATGGTAGTTTAAGTCTTGATATTGAACGAGCTGGATTTATAGAAAAAATTATTTTAACTCCAAAAATATCAGAATCAACAAATATATTCGGTGAAGTGATACAAAAAAAGATGATAGGTATCGGAAGTGCAGGAGTTACTCATAAACTAAAGCTAACTCCAAGTGAGCTTTTATCTTATGCGAATGAGCAAACTATATTTGCTTCAACTATGATATTTACGGGTCTTAAAAAGCTTGTTGTTGGTGAAGTACCAGCAAAAGAGCTAGGTGGGGTTATAAGTATAGTAAAACTAACGTCAGATGCAACTGCACAAGGCTGGATGAGTGTTTTATTTTTTGCAGCACTTATCTCTGTAAACCTTGGAGTTTTAAACCTTCTACCAATCCCTGCACTTGATGGTGGGCATATAATGTTTAACCTTTATGAGATGATATTTAGACGTGAAGCTAGTGAAGCTATCATTATCAAACTAACTATTGCTGGGTGGGTAGTTCTTTTCTCTCTTATGGGACTTGGAATTTATAACGATATTAACAGATTGATGGGATAACAATGAACGAAATAGAGTATAAGATATATATAGATGATGTAATTAGAAGAGTTGAAGCGGCTAGGGTTAAAGTAAGTGAATATCATATAGTTAAAATTGTGGCTATTAGTAAGTACTCAACTTCTAAAGAGATTGAAGCGCTTTATAATATTGGTCAAAGAGCTTATGGTGAAAACAAGGTTCAAGACCTAAAAACTAAAGCTAATGAACTTGAAAAGTTACCACTAGAGTGGCATTTTGTTGGAAACCTTCAAAAAAATAAAATCAATAATTTACTAGATATTAACCCTACTCTATTTCATGCTCTTGACTCTATGGACTTAGCAGTCGAACTTCAAAAAAAGCTAAAAGCTAAAGATATGACACTTAATTGCTTAGTACAGATAAACTCAGCAAAAGAGGACTCAAAGCATGGACTTATGCCAGAGAATGCAAAAGAGGTTTATAAACAGATTCAAAAAGAGTGTCCAAACATAAATCTTAGAGGTGTTATGAGTATTGGTGCATATTCTGATGACACAGAAGTAGTTAAAAATAGTTTTAAGATAACTTATGATATATTTAACTCTTTAGATGGAGCTACAATATGTTCTATGGGTATGAGTGGAGATTTTGAGTTAGCCATTGAGTGTGGTTCTAATATGGTTAGGCTTGGTTCGATTATGTTTAATAAATAAAGGATTAACCAGTGGGTATGGTTGTTAAAAAACTAAAACTAAAAAATAAAATCAATTTAGTTTTTTATATATCTATATTCTTAATAACTTCGTTAGTTATCTCTTTTCAATTACTTTCAGAAAAAATCAATAATAATCTAGTTAAAAATATAAATGACTTAGAGCATATCAGAGGGTATTATAACAACATAAATAAAGATTTAAAAAATCTAAATTACCTCACTATTGAGCACTCACTAAATATAAAAGCATACTATGATATAGAAGATATATATCAAGATATTTTACTAAATATAAAAAACTTAAAAAATGATCATTACTTGCAAGATAATAAAAAAATAGTAAAAGTAATAGATGATATGGAGGAGACGGTAAAAGGTTATAAGTTTATAGCTGATTCTTTTGAAAAAGAAATTATAAAAGACTACAAAGAGGGATTATATTTTATTTTAGCAATTACACTAAACAATAATGAAATAAATGAAGAACTATCACAAATTGACTCTATGATATTAGAAATATCAAAAAATAAATACGATAATCTTAATAATTTTATTTTCAATGTACGTATATCAATGACTATTTTTATCTTGTTTATTGCTGGAGTAATATTTTTTATAAATAAACAAGTAGAGATAGATATTATTAAACAACTTAAAAATTTAGAAAAAGGTGTAACTTCATTTTTTGAAGTACTTACTAAAAAAAGAGAAGATATTATCTATATGAACACAGATATAGATGATGAAATATCTCAAATAGCTAGAATTATTAACCATAATATATCAGCAAGTAAAAACCTTATATTTTCAGAAAGGGAAAGTGCTCATAAAATTGAACAAAGAGTTAAAGAGGCGACTAAAGAGATACAAATGCTAAACGACGAGATAGAGGCTACTCAACGAGAAGTTATTTTAACACTAAGTATTGTTGGAGAAGAGCGTTCTAATGAGACTGGATACCATGTTATGCGTGTAGCAGAATATTCTTTAATACTTGCTCGTTTAGCTGGATTATCTTTAGAAGAATCTATCTTAGTAAAATCAGCATCACCAATGCACGATATCGGTAAAATTGGAATACCAGATGCAATACTCAACAAACCAAGCAACTACACTCCAGAAGAATATGCTATTATGAAAAAACATCCTGAAATTGGTTATAGAATGTTAAAGCACTCTGATAAACCTATTCTTAAAGCTGCAAGTATCATATGTTATGAGCATCATGAGAAATGGGATGGATCAGGTTATCCTCATGGTATTAAAGGTGAAGATATACATATATATGGTCGTATTACAGCTATAGCTGATGTATTTGATGCACTTGGTTCAGATAGAGTATATAAAAAAGCTTGGTCTTTAAAAGATATTTATGAACTATTTGAAAAAGAGAGTAGTAAACATTTTGATCCAAATCTTGTCGAGTTATTTCTCGATAATCTAGAGTGTTTTATAGCAGCTCGTGAGAATATTGAATCAAAAGATGAAGAAGCTTCACTATCAGACTTTATCGTTAACTTTGATAAAGTCGATGATATTATTTAGTCAGAGATAACTCTTCCGTTAATCTCTTGAACTGGTCTATTGTTTTCGTGATGCATAGTATGTAAAAATTCTCTTGTTTCAGGGCCTGAAATTGTTGAATAGTTTTTCATAACCATCCATTTTACATTTTCAGAACATGGTGGTGTTGTTAATGAACCTGTAAATTTATAATGTGACTTATTTTTAGGTAAAAGAGAATTAATCTCATCTTTATCTAGATAAATAACTCCTTTTTTTCCTGCTCTATGAGGCATTTTATCCCAAATATCTCTAAGAACTGGATTATCGACACCCTCTTCAAACATTACAGATACAACAGCTAAATGATTTTTCTTTGATACATGAACAAAATGAACTTCTAAAGGAAAGTTTTTTCCATTAATCTGATTTTCACTTGGTGTATGAAAGTGAAATTGTTTTAGCAAAAAAACTTCACCATCTACTTTTATGCTACTACCATTTTCAACATTTAACTGAACAGTATGTCCATTATTTACTACTTCTACAGCAGGAGTAACATATTTAAAAATTATTTCATCATCAAGCCCACTATGCTTAACTTTAGACGTTACAATATTTATAGGAGATTGATTTTTACCTTTTTTACATGTACCATATGCTGGAGATAAATCACCCCAATTTGCAGCACTATCGTGTCCTACATATCCCCAGTGTGTACCATGAGCACCTGCAAAAAGTGACGCGCTAAGCGCAACAGCAGAAAAAGAGCTAATAAGTAATTTATTTAATTTCATTGATTTTCCTTATACTTAGTATAATCAGATTATATCAAAAATAGCATAAGATAAATTTAAATTTTTTTTCTAAACCTTGCTGTATCTTTATTTGTTTTATTTATACATTTTATTTGATAATCTACCATTTTTATAAATGGATTTAAAAAATTATTTAAACTATTTTCCTCTATTTTCTCTATATTATGCTTGTTAAGCAATTCTAAAACACATAAAGTAGATTCAATAGTAGATAGACAATAGTCCGCAGGTTGCTCTTTTATCTTGTATTGAGAAAGTTTTGTATTGGTAAAACTAATATAGTTTAAGTTTTGTAAGTTCTTAGAGTTTCTAAGTATAGCTTTTGAACAAGCCCAAGTAGAGTCAATAATAAAAACTGCCATTTTTTTAGATAAATTTGGTTTTTCATTACTTAAGTTTATAGCATTTTGAGATGGATATAAAACAAATGAATCATAAGTATCTATAATTTCATTTATTCTTTTATGGTTTGTGAAATTAACATCAATAAAAAGTTCTGAATTTTTTAGACTCAGATGAGTAAGACGACCAGTAGTATTTTTAGTCTTTTTAAACTCTTTAGGGTGCATCAATATAACAAACTTAGTATTAGTATCAAAAGAGGTTATTTCACCACACATACAAGAACTTTTTGGTCTATAACATAAGTAACATTTTTCTCTAACACCAAAAAGAGTTTTTTTTATTGACACTTTCGACAAAGCCCTGAAAATATAAAATCACTATCATTTATCTTATATGATGTATCGCGTTCTACATCAGAAAATAGTGATTCACATTTAAATTCAATATCTTCAAACTCATTACATTTAGTACATAAAATATGGGCATGTGTTTCTTTAATAATCTCATATTTAGATTTAAGAGCAGGAACTTTTACCTCTTTTATAAGTGAGTTTTTAATCATTAAATTTATATTCTTATATAAAGTTGCAAGAGATATACTAGAAAATTGTTTTTTCACTTCTATATAAAGATTATCTATATCAATATGACCATGATTATACATATTTGTAAGTATTGATAATCGTTGTGGTGTAACTTTTAAATTGTGTTCTTTTATTAAATATTCGAAATTCATAGTGCAATTATAGCAAGTATATGATAATTTATAATAAAGCATAATAGTTTACAAAAGAAAATAATTATCCTTTAAGAATTAACTCACTATAATTCTAAAAGAAAAAAATTATCCCTTAGGAAAGAATATGAAAACAGCACTACTTAGTTCATTATTAATTACATCAACAATAATGGCAGCATCATTAAAACAAGATGCTCAAAATGCAGGCTTACAAGCTATACCAGAATCAAAAACAGAGCTTTATAAACTTATTGACAATCCAAAAAATCCAATTACATACGCAAAAGTACAACTTGGAAAACAACTTTTCTTTGATCCCAGACTTTCAAAGAGTGGTTTTATTAGCTGTAATAGCTGTCATAATTTAATGGCTGGTGGAACTGATAATATCGAAGCTGCTGTTGGACATAAGTGGAGAGTTAATCCTCATCACTTAAATTCTCCAACAGTATTTAATGCTGTGTTCGCATCTTCTCAATTTTGGGATGGTAGAGATCCAGACTTAGAAAAACAAGCACAAGGACCTATTCAAGCAGCTCCAGAGATGGCAGCTACTAAAAAACACGTAAAAGATGTTGTGAACTCAATACCAGAATATGTAAAAAGTTTTAAAAAGGCTTATGGTCAGGATGTAAAAATCAATTTCACAAAAATTACTGATACTATTGCAACTTTTGAACGTACACTTGTAACTCCTTCAAGATTTGATAAGTTCTTAACTTCTTGTGATAAAGCACTTAGTAAACAAGAGAAAAAAGGTCTTAAAACTTTTATAGATAAAGGTTGTGCAACTTGTCATAATGGTGTAGCACTTGGTG
>CAZZAZ010000090.1:0-7754 GCA_964652355.1 uncultured Sulfurimonas sp.
TAACTGGACATTTTATTGATGATGGTGTTAAAGGTCTTGGATATAAGTGTTCATCTGCTGATACACTTCTAACGACTGATGATGCAGGGGCTTACACTTGTAATGTAGGGGATGATGTAACTTTTTATATAAATAGTGTAACTATTGGCGCAAGTGTTTCTGCTCAGGAGGCATCTATAAATCCATACATTCTTTTCTCAAATGACAATGATGCAGCACTTAATCTTGCAATGTTGTTGCAGTCGATTAACACAGGTAATATTGTAAATATTATAGAGATAGATACTGCTTTAGAAGTTAAAATTCCTTTGAGTACTGATTTTACAAGTCCATCTTTTGTCACAACAATGGAAAATGCCTTAGGAATAACATTAATAGACCCATTTACTGCACAAAGCAATATGAATGATGCGATTATAGCTGATGGTGGAACTATCCCAGAAAATTTAAATCATATACCAGTTGCAAATGCAGGAATAGACCAAAATGTTGTAACATCTTTTGCCGTAACTTTAAATGGAAATGGAAGTTCTGATGCTGATGCTGATACTTTAACTTATTCATGGAGTTTAGTTACTAAACCTAGTTCAAGTACAACTACTCTAATAAATCAATCATCTGTTACTCCAACTTTTACACCAGACTTAGATGGTGAATATATACTTGAGTTAAGAGTAAATGATGGAATCTATACAAGTGCTGCTGATACTATTAAAGTAACAGCTACTTCATCTGAAAATGTACCAAGACTATCAGCTTCATCAGGTAGTGTTGCTGAAAACGCAATTGCTGGTACTTCTGTTGGAAATATTACTATAACAAGTATAGGTTCAAGTGCGATAACAGCAATAACTCTTAGTGGTACAGGGAGTGATAACTTTGTTGTATCTACAGTAGGAGCTATTACTGTGAGTTCTTCAGCATCATTAAATTATGATACTGAACCTAGTTATAGTTTAAATGCTATTGCAACAAATGCAGTTGGAAACTCTTCAGCTGTAACTGTTACTATTACAGTTACTGATACTTCTACTGTTATACCAACTTTGGCTAACTCAACTGGAAGTGTTGATGAAAATGCAACAGTAGGAACTTTTGTTGGTAATATTATTATTAGTAATTCTGGTGATAGTAATATTACAGCTATTACTTTAAGTGGTACAGGTAGTGATAATTTTGAGGTTTCAAATTCTGGTGCTATTACGGTAAAAAGTGGTGCTATTCTCGATTTTGAAACAGCACCAACTTATAGTTTAGGTGTGATAGCAACAAATACAGCAGGAGATTCTCCTAGTGTAACATTAAGTATTTCAGTAATAGATGTTACTGAAGGTAATGTACCTATATTATTAGCATCCTCTGCTTCTGTCTCTGAAAGTGCTGCAGTAGGAACTACTGTAGGTAATGTATCTATCTCAAGTATAGGAGATAGTGCTATTACGGCGATCACTTTAAGTGGTACAGGTTCTGAAAATTTTGATGTAGCAACTTCTGGAGTTATAAGTGTTAAATCCGGAGCAACATTAGATTATGAAACAACTCAAACTTATAATCTTACAGCTAGAGCTACAAACTCACAAGGTACTTCAAGTGCGGTAGCTGTTACTATATCTGTTTTAAATACAGTTGAGGTTCCAATCCTAGCAACTTCAACAGGTAGTGTTGCAGAAGATGCAGCAACAGGTGCTAGTGTTGGAAATATAAGCATCACTACACCTGGAGATAGTCCAATTTTAGCTATAACTTTAAGTGGTACTGGAAATACAAATTTTGAAGTAGATGCAGATGGTATAATTACACTAAAAGCTGGAGCCTCTTTAGATTATGAAACTGATCAAAGTTATTCATTAACTGCTATTGCACAAAATTCAGCAGGTAACTCAAATAGTGTATCTGTAATAATTTCAATTGGAGATATTTTAGATACTGCTACATTTTATATAAAGTCTGCTGTGTATGATAATAGAGCGACAACAACTGTGACAGATGATAAACTTTATATTTATTTTGACCAAAGTATAGATTCTGCAACAGTAGATGCTAATATGACAAATAACTATGATATTAACGGTACAGGGGCTATTGGTTCATTATCTATAAGTACATATGTTGATGCTGATTTTCATCAACATATTTTAGCTTTAAATGATACTGGTACTGCCTCAACATCTTTTGTTACGAACTCTACTAAAATTTCTATAACAGCTGGTGTCTTAAGAGATCCGCTAGGTCATCCAACTATATATGATGCAAATCAATCAACAGTTGAGAAATTTAAAGTTATGCTTAAATCTGGACAAACTACATCTTACCCCAGTAATACGGTGAGTGATAGAGATGATGGTTTTTATGAATCGGGACAAACTCGCTCTTATACAGATAATACAGATGGTACAATAACCGATAATGTTACAGGACTTATTTGGCAAACAGAAGATGATAATACTACTAAGACTTGGTCTGATGCAAGTAGTTATTGTTCAGCACTTGTATTAGGTGGAAATAGCAACTGGCGCTTACCAACTGCTGAAGAGCTGATTAGTTTGGCTGATTATGGTACACTAAACCCATCTATAAATGCTTTATTTACAAATACTAATCCATATCACTATTGGACTTCAACAACCTTTCATGGGGATAATACGAATGCACATACTGTAAAATTCAGTGAGGGTGAACTCTCTTTTGTACCAAAAACGAGTAGTATATATATCCGCTGTGTTAGAACTGGTATATAGATAAAAGGAAATATAAATGAAAATAATTTTTTTAATATTAATAACACTAACTTTAGCACAAGCTAAATATATAAGAGATGATTCTACAAATATAATAATGGATACTAAAACATACTTGATGTGGCAGGATGATTCAACGGCATCTACTATGAACTGGACTTCTGCTGTAAGTTATTGTGAAGCATTAACTTTGGGTATATATTCTGACTGGCGTTTACCAAATATAATTGAGCTTAGTTCAATTTTGAATTTTTCAGCATATAATCCAGCAATAGATACAACTTTTACTAATACAAAAGCAAATCATTACTGGACATCAACTACAAGCCCTAGCGATACCACGAAAGCCTTAGATGTAAACTTTATATCTTCAACTCATCACAGTGAAGTCAAAACAGATTCTATATATGTCAGATGTGTTAGAGCTGGACAGTAATATTTATATTTAAAAAAAGCATTATAAATTACCGCTATAATTTCTTTTATGAAATATATATTTTTAACATTTATTTTTTTATTTTCTGCTTGTAGTGTGAAGAACTATGAGTTTACGAAAACAAAAATTATAATAATCAAATCACCAAAAATAAAATTCTCAGATCTTGGATATATTCGAAACAGTGGAGAAAGTTTAGAACTTGAACTATTTATGGCTGGTAAGGTTATTGAAAAGATATGTATAAACCATTTAGTATGTACTAATGATGGCTGTATGACAAAGTCTGGCTTCAACAAAGACTATCTTAACCAGTCATATCCAAGTAATATTTTACAAAATATACTTTTAGCCAAAGAAATTTATGATGGTAAAAATTTCAAAAAAATACAAGATGGCTTTGAACAAATTATAAAAAATAAAGATGTAGATATAAGGTATATGGTAAATTCAAAAGTAACTTTTTTTAAAGATAAAAAAAATAAAATAATATTTAAAATCAAGGATATAAATGAATAAATTTGTTGGGGCACATACAAGTGCTAGTGGTGGAGTTTTTAATGCAGCTAAAGAAGCAAAAGAGTTAGGTGCTAAAGCTTTTGCACTATTTACAAAAAATCAAAAAAGATGGGATGCTAAACCATTAGATACAAAGACAATAGACTTATTTAAAAAAGCGATAGATGATGCTGGAATACTACCAAAACATATATTACCTCATGATAGTTACTTGATAAATTTAGGTAATCCAGATGAGCAAAAACTTATAAAAAGTCGTATGGCTTTTATAGATGAGTTAGAACGATGTGAGGTTTTAGGTCTTGATAGATTGAATTTTCATCCAGGTAGCCATCTAGTAAAACTTGGAGCAAAAGATAAAAGAGATGTTGACCTAGTTCAAAAGATTGAAAACGAGTGTCTTGATCTTATTGCTGAGTCTATAAATATAGCACTTGATAAAACAAAAAATGTAAAAGCTGTTATAGAAAATACAGCAGGACAAGGTACAAATCTTGGTTATAAGTTTGAGCATTTAGCATATATTATAGATAGAATTGAAGATAAGTCTCGTGTTGGAATTTGTATAGATACTTGCCATATGTTTACCGCGGGTTATGACATAAGAACTCGTGAGGCTTATGATAAAACATGGCAAGATTTTGATAATCTTGTTGGTTCAAAATACTTAATGGGTATGCATATAAATGATTCCAAGCCACCACTTGGAAGTAGAGTTGATAGGCATCATTCACTTGGAGAGGGTGAAATAGGTCTTGATGCTTTTAGATTTATTATGAATGATGAAAGAATGGATGATATTCCTCTTGTTCTTGAGACTATAGACAGCAGTATTTGGAAACAAGAGATAGAACTTCTTTATTCTTTTGTAGATTAAGTTTAATTTGTGTAATATATTCGACTATAAAAATAAAAAAGGGAAATAAAAATGACAAGAACTAAAGTTCAGCGTAATAAACCACTAAATGGTTTATTTGAAAAATTTGTTTTATTATCATTGGTAGCAAGTAGTATTTTAATGGCTGGGGGCTATAAAATACCTGAAACTTCTACAAACGGTGTAGCTTTATCTGCTGCAAATGTTGCGCATAACAAGAGTGCAGATGCAGCTTATTATAATCCAGCAAATATGATTTTTATGGAACATAATGGTGTGATGGAGATGGACTTAACTTACATAGGTTTAAGTGAGATTGATTTTAAAGGATCTGGTGTTTATACTGGTGTAAGTACTAGCTCAGAATCAGAAGATTTTTTAATCCCTTCATTCCATTATGTTTCACCAGAAGTCAGTGGAGCTAGATATGGTTTAAGCGTAGTTGTTCCTGCCGGTTTATCAAAAAGATGGAAATCCCAACCAGCAAAATCAACAGCTCAAGAATTTACACTAGAAACTGTAGAAATAAATCCAAGTATAGCTCTTCCAATAGGAGATACAATTGGTATAGCTATAGGTATTAGAGCAGTATATTCATCAGGTATAGTGAAAAGTAATACTGATACTGGTACATATCGTGATATGGATGGTGATTCACTAGATTTCGGTTATAATCTTGCAATCGCATACAGACCAACTAAAGAGTTAGAACTAGCTCTAACTTATCGTTCTAAAATTGATTTAACTATAGATGGTGATGCAGACTTATCTTATACAGGTAGTTTAGGTGGGAAAGTACCACAGGGTACTTATGCTTCAAGCTCTAGTGCAAGTTTAGATGTCCCAGTCCCTGCTGTACTTAATGCTGCAATTGCTTATACATTTGCAACAGATACAACGGTTGAATTTGTTTATGAAAGAAACTTTTGGCATTCATATGAGCAGTTGGATTTTAACTATGGTTCAAGTGTAGACCCTGTAGCAAATATTGTTTTTGGTACACCACTTGTAAAAAATTGGGAAGATACAAATGCATTTAGACTAGGGATTACTCAAGAGTTAGATAAATTAACATTAATGGCGGGTGTTGTTATTGATGAAAGCCCTATACCTGATGAAACTTTAGGTTTTGAACTTCCAGATTCTGATTCTGTATCTGTATCATTTGGTGGTCGTTATCAGATAACTGAAAAAATGAACTTAGGTTTAGCTGTACTTTATTCAGATCGTGATGATAGAACAGTAGATAATTTTAATGGAGTAAGTGGAGTAACCGGAAAATTTTCCAATGCTTCTGCACTTCTTATTTCAACTGCTTTAGAGTATAGATTTTAAGGATTTTTTTGAAGACATTAATAGATTTTTTAGAGTGTACAGATATAAAGAAGTCTGCAATTTTCCCTCAGCTTAAATGTAGTGAGCAAGAAGCACGTATATTGCAAGCTTTAACCAAAAGATATATTGAGGGTCAAGATGATGTTTTGATCCTTGAAATACTACAAGATATATATACAGATAAAAAATATGAATCTATTAATCATCTTCAAGAGGTAAAGCTTTTATTAGAATTAGGTTGGTTACATCAGCAAAGTTTTACGCCTATAAAAATTTCAGAAGTAACACCATTAGAGCTTTTAAATTCTGCAGTTGGTCTTTCTCCATCATTTTTAAAACTTCTTCAAGAAGGTTCATTAGATAGTGATTTACCTGAAATAAAACCATATTCAGATCATTTGGAGTATTTGCAAGATCAATTTTTTAGAATAGAACTTTATCAAAAAATGAGCACAATAAGACAAAATGTACATGAACACTCCCTTGGTATTGATCGTACACAACATAAACTCCAACTTTTAGAAAAACGAATAGAAGAGAGGATTGAGCAAACTAGTGAAAGACTTGTTTTAGATAAATTCTTTAAACAAAAAAAGATGGATTCAAAAGAGCAAGTTATTTTCATAGCACTTCTTCGTGAAGAGTATTCTGCAACTGATGCTTCACTTCGTGAGATGAATACCTTGATAGAATTAATATCTTTAGATGAATATGAAAGAATTAAAAATCGTTCACTTTTAGAAGATGGCTCAAATCTTTTAAATGAAGGGATAATTGACTATGAAGAGATGTTAAATCCTTTTGGTGGAATATCTCGAGCTTTTTATATAGTTGATGAGGTTCTTCAAAGTATAATTCATCCAAATAAAAACAAAAAAGTAAGACGACTTAAACTTAATGCCCTGATAGAAGAGCAAGATATTTTTGAGCTTGTTGAACCAGAGAGTTCTTTAAATGATGTAGTCTTAGCACCGGAAACTAGAGAAACTTTAGATAATTTAATGCGCCAAGTTGACAAAGAGGTAGTAGCTCGTTTAGTAGAATGGGGCATAAAAGATAAAAAAGCTGGAATTGATGCGAGAATTATTTTTTATGGACATGCTGGAACTGGTAAGACAATGACTGCTTATTCACTTGCAAAATCTTTAAAACGCCAAGTTTTAGCCTTTGATTGTTCCAAAATTCTTTCAATGTATGTTGGTGAAAGTGAAAAAAATGTTCGTAAAATTTTTGATACTTTTTATGACTTATGTGAAAAAACAAAATCTGAGCCGATCTTACTTTTAAATGAAGCTGATCAATTTTTAGGTTCACGTTCTAGTGGAAATATAACTGGTTCAGATCAGATGCATAACCAGATGCAAAATATTTTTCTAGAACAGATTGAAAACTTTCGTGGTATGCTTATAGCTACTACAAACCTGCTTGAAAATATCGATAAAGCATTTTCTCGTAGATTTAATTATAAGATAGAGTTTAAACGCCCAAATAAAGAACAAAGAGAAAAACTTTGGGAACTTATGCTTCCAAAAGATGCACCTTATGAGAAAAAGTTTGATATGAAAAAGCTAGCATCATATGCTCTTACAGGGGGGCAAATTAATTTGATAGTTAAAAATACAGCATATAAAGTAGCTGTAAAAGAGAAACCAATGTTTAAGCTAGAAGATTTTGAAAATGAAATAAAACGAGAAAAATCTGGAAACTTTGATAGCGAAAATGTTATGGGATTTTTAGAGCACTAGCTTTTTTTTAGTTATTTTTATTATAAATTAAGCATATATTTATTCGATGAGTAATAAACTATCTTTATATAGATTATATTAGAAGGATAGATTATGGCATTTAC
>CAZZAZ010000091.1:0-7732 GCA_964652355.1 uncultured Sulfurimonas sp.
TGGGACTACTGGTTCTGTAATGGTAGAGGGTCGTATATCTTCTTCTGCTATAGTTGGCGATGGTTCTGATGTTGGTGGTGGTGCTTCTATACTAGGAGTTCTAAGTGGTACTGATGGTAACCCAATTTCGATTGGTAAGAACTGTCTTCTTGGTGCAAACTCAACTTGTGGAATCCCACTAGGTGATGGTTGTATCATCGATGCTGGTGTATCTATTTTAGAGGGTACAAAAATAGCAATTTATCCAGAAGAATTAGAAAAAATCATGAAAATCAATACAAATATGAATATGGAGGGTGAAATCTTCAAAGGAAAACAACTTGCAGGGTTCTATGGTATTCACTTCAGACAAAATTCTATGACTGGTGAAATCACAGCTTCTCGCTCAACAAAAGAAGTAAAACTTAACGCTGACCTACACTAACTAAATTTTTTTAATAAACTAACTTTTATCTCCTTCGTAATATAATAGTTGTATTTCAAGGAGATAATATGAATATATCTGCTAATCTGGCATCAATTGGTGCAAATCAAACTTTTCTAAACACAACTGCAAATAATATTGCAAACTCAAACACTATGCAAACAGATAGTTTTTCATCTCAACAAAGTCAAACAGACTTATCAAAAGAGATACCAAACTTAATGGTTGTGGAGGGTGTGAATGCTCTAAATGTTAGTGCTATTAAAACACAAGATGAGATGGTGGGTACACTTTTGGATACTAAGGCATAAAAAATATAAAGTTTATTTAGTTAAAATATTTATACTTTTTATCTTTTCAAGTAGTTTTGCATCTTTATCATAGTTTGGTTGATGACTACCAAGCTCTAAGGTGCTAAAGACAGGTCGTCCTACAATGAGTCGTCCTTCTATACTGTCTTTTATAGTTTTTATACCCCATACATTATGAAATATAATAGCTCGTCCATTATGCTTACCAACATACAGCATTACATGACCTTTTTTATAGAAAAGTGTTTCAAAAGGAACAGCGTCAGATAATATTTTTTTTTCTTTTTCCTCTAAGCTTAGTTTGTTATCTAATTTTATAACTTTACCAATTTTAGCTTGTCTTGAAGAGTTTCTAGGTAGCCAAATACCAAACGGAGCATACAGATCACGAAGCATAGATGAACAATCTCTCTGTCCATAAAGTCCGCCCCATCCATAGTTTGTTTTCGACACTTCTCTTACAATCATATTTAGATTTTCTTTTGTAAACTTTAGTATTTTGTTTGTAGAGATATTTTTAGAGATTTTAGATTTTAAAAATAATGGTTTATTGTGCTTGTATGAAGACACACTCAGCACTGTATACTCATTTTTATTTTCATCTATTAAGGCGAACATCATTCCTATCTTTGATTTAAATAAAAATCTTCCAGTTGTTGAGTATATAGGTATACCTTCTTGTGTAATACTTATCTGCTGTGCTTTTTGCCAAATATCTGTGTACTTTTTACTTAAAATAACTAGTTCATTTGATTTTATCCAACCAGATGTAAAACTACTGAATACAAAAACCCACTCTTTATCTTTTGAGTAATGTGATATAAAGATTGGTTTATTTGCATGAATAGTACTGTTTTGAAGGTAATCAAATGGATAGCCCTCTCCTGCAAGTGAAGGATCTCTGAAAAGTGGTTGAATAGTTGGGAAAGCTCTTACATTTACCTCTTTAATCGTTATTGCTTTTAAATTTAAAGTTGAATACTCGACAAAGTTTGCATTTTCATAAGTTTTATCAAAAAATTTCTGATTTAAAGGCTGAAGGTTTTCTCCATAACTATTAGTTGTTTTATGCAATGCAAATGCCCATCTTGATGCATTTAAACTATCTGGATGCTTTTTAATATTCCAAACGCTAAAATATTGTTTTTCATATTTTTTTTGTATATTATAAAGTTTTGTTTTATCACTTATAGATTTAGTATAATAGTCAACATCTTGAGGTATATTTTTCAAGTCATATATTTCACCATCTGTAGAGTCAAGTTCATAACCAGCTTTTACTACTGGTGTTTTTATCTCTATATGTGAATCTTCTAGAACTATCTTCTTTTCTGTCGAGATTGTTTCTTTTACTACTACTTCTTTTGGAACACATCCAAAAAACACCCCAATAAATAACAAACTAGATAAAATATATTTCAAGTAAAACACCTTTTAATCAACATCTCCAAATCTACAAACTACTCTACCAATCACATCTATTTCTGATGGGTTTAGTGTTTGAGTTGAATAGACTTCATTGTCAGATATTATATCTATTTTTCCATCTATTCTACTAACAATTCTTTTAATAAATAGACCAGCTTCAGTTCTAATGGTAAAAACTCCACCTCTTCCAAGATCAGTTTTAGATCTATTTATAAAAACTATATCATTATAAGAAAATGTTGGTTCCATAGAATCTCCAGATACATTGATAGCTTCTATGTTTTTAATCTCTCTCTCGCCACCTAGTCTATGTACAAACTCTAAAGGTATCTCAACTTCTTCTTGATCTTCATCATCTGAAAAAGATCCACCACCAGCTGAAGCATTTATATCTCCGTAGTATTTCACCATAAAAAATTTATTTGTAGCAGCTACAAGTGATTCTGGGGATTGACCATATAAAATCCAGTTTATTGATATAGACTTTGTTGCACAAAAATCAAGAAGTTCTCCAAAAGGGATTTTGTTACGTTTTTTCATAGTAGCAAAGTTCATCTGCGATACACCAAGTACATCAGCGACATCTTTGTCAAATATTTTTTTACCATCAAATTCAGATGAAACTATGCTTTTAATCTCTTCAACAATCTCTAAAAAATTCTTCATGATATTTTCTCCACATTTTTTTCACTTATCATCATTATAATAGTATTTTACAATAAAGTCAAAAAAAATATGACAAAATGCAATATTTTTAGCATGTTCTTAAAAAAGTATGTACTATTTGACAATTAAATCAAAGGATATGCAATGTCAATCATTATAAGAAGAACACAAAGTTTATTAGAAAGATTTGAAAGTAGTTTAGAAAAATGGGCAGATAAAATACTTTAAGAGTTTAACTTATCTTTATTTTTAGAGTTTTCTTTCTCTTGAGCTTCAAATCCTGCTTCACGTTCAGCCGATTTATTTTTATGATAACCGCCAAAAATAAATATCATAAACAATATAAACAATATAAACATAATTCCATCAACAATTCCCATAGCTTACCTTTGAAATGTACTATAACATTGACGTATAGCATCATAAAGTATAATACCAGTACTTATAGCTAAGTTCAGGCTTCTACCTTCGTTTGTCATAGGTATAGTGATATTTTGAGATTTATATTTGTTTAGTATATCCATTGGGATACCTGCTGTTTCACTACCAAAAAAAATAAAATCTCCATCTTTAAACTCTGCTTCAAAGTATGGCTTATCTGTCTTTGTAGTTGCAAAGTGCGCATTATCTGTTATATTATTTTTATCAAAAAACTCATCAATAGATTCCCAAACATGCAAATCAAGCTTATCCCAATAATCTAAACCTGCGCGACGCACTGCTTTTTCATCAATATCAAAGGCTATGGGCTTAATAAGGTGAAGAGAAGCTCCGGCATTTACGCAAAGTCTACCTATAGCGCCAGTATTATTTGGAATTTGAGGATTAACTAATACTAGATTAAAAGCCATTAAAAGATAACCGTTTTATTTTCATATACAAAAATTCTATCTTCAAGAGCTAATTTAAGAGCACGAGATAGTACAACTTTTTCAACATCTTTTCCAGAGCGTTGCATATCACGCCAAGAGTAAGCATGGTTTACATGAATAACCTCTTGCGCTATAATTGGACCCTCATCAAGATTGTTGTTTACAAAGTGAGAAGTTGCACCAATAATCTTAACACCGCGCTCATAGGCTTGCTTATAAGGATTTGCCCCAATAAATGCAGGTAAAAATGAATGATGAATGTTTATGATTTTATCCGAATATGCTTCTACAAAAGTAGGAGTCAATATACGCATATATTTTGCCAAAACAATATAGTCTAAATTTTCATAAGATGCAAGGCACTCTAAAATTTTAGCTTCATGTTCTTCTCTGTCTAAATCAATATGAGATATGGAGATAAAAGGTATGCCAAACTTCTCCACCAATGAGCCTAAGTCATCATAGTTTGAAACGACAGCAAGTATATTTGCCTCTAGTTCTCCAGATTCATTACGAATCAATATATCACCAAGGGCATGCATCTCTTTTGTAACCATAATAATAATATTTTTTTTATTTGGCTCTATAACTTTTACACAAGAACTCTGAGGAAGCACATCACTTATAGCCTTATCTAACTCCTGCTTATCGATATTCCCATCAACTACACTACGCATAAAAAATTTATTTTTTTCTTTATCAACAAATTCACTATTTGATAAAATATTTAATCCATGATTATAAAAAATAGTTGAAACTTTATGAACTAAACCTTTTTCATCGTTTGCGTCTATTAGAACTCTGTATGTACTCATTTTTTCCTCAACTCTTCTACTCTAGTATCAATATTTGCAAGCATATATTCTAAAAAATTTAGTGTCATATCTATCTTAGCTTCTATATTTGTGTTGTTTGGCGCTTGAAAACCTTCAAATAAAACCAAAAGTCTTTCCCTCATAGATGTTAAAAATATAACTTCACCATCTGAGGTGCTCTCTTGTATCTCTTTAGTGACTTTAGTTAAAGTGCTTTTTATCTCTTGTTTGATTTTAGCTTTAGGTTCTTCTTTTACTATTGTTCTCTCAACCTGAACGGGGCTTGCATCTTCCATCTCTGCTAAAGTTGATAATATTACATCTTTTAGTTCCATGATTTTAGTAACCACCTTTCAAATTCGTTAAACTCTATATCTGTATCCATTTTAATAAAAAACTCTTTCATCTGGGTATCTACGCCTAAAAACTTTTTACGCATACCAGAGAGTCTTCTAATCGCAATTTTAGCATCACTGTTGTTTGAGTCTTTTTTCAAAATCTCTTTATATATCTCCAAGGCCTCTTCTTTAAGACCTTGAAGTTCATAAATATTTGCTAAAGTGAGCGTTTGCATGTTTTACTTATCTTGCAATGTAGTTTGCAATAATTGAACCCATCTCTGAAGTCGAACATACCTCTTTAGCATCATACTGAGCTAAATCACCTGTTCTATAACCTTCACTAAGAGCTTTTTTAATAGCTGCATCTATCTTATCAGCAGCTTCCTCTTCGCCTAACGCATATCTAAGCATCATAGATGCAGAAGCAATAGTTGCGATAGGGTTTGCTATACCTTGACCTGCAATATCTGGAGCAGAACCGTGAATAGGCTCGTATACACCTATCTTTTCACCAACTGATGCTGATGGAAGAAGACCGATAGAGCCACAAAGCATAGATGCTTCATCAGAAAGTATATCACCAAAAATATTTCCAGTAAGCATTACATCAAATTGTTTAGGATTTAAAACAAGTTGCATTGCTGCATTATCTACATACATATGAGAAAGTTCAACATCTGGATATTGTTCTGATATTTCAGTTACTACATCACGCCATAGTTGAGATACATCTAAGACATTTGCTTTATCAATGGAGCAAACTCTCTTATCTCTTTTTTGAGCAATTTTAAATGCTTGATGAGCTATGCGTTCTATCTCCATACGAGTGTAAACCATAGTGTTCCACCCTTTATCTTCAGTACGACCTTTTGGTTCACCAAAATAGATACCTCCTATAAGTTCACGAACAACCATAATATCAACACCCTCAATAATCTCTGGCTTTAATGAAGATGCATTTATAAGTTCGTCATAAACAACTGCAGGACGAAGATTGGCATAAACCCCTAGTTCTTTTCTAAATCTTAGAAGTCCACTCTCTGGACGTTTTTCACGAGGAAGAGAATCCCACTTTTCACCACCAATAGCTCCAAATAGAACAGCATCACTTCTTAATGAAGCACTTATAGTCTCTTGTGGTAATGGATCTCCAGTTGCATCATAAGCACAACCACCCATCAAAACCTCTTCGTATTGGAAATCAAAATCAAAGCTTGATGCTACTGAGTCCAAAACTTTAGTAGCTTCATCAATAATCTCTGGACCAATTCCGTCACCTTTAATTAGTGCAATTTTATATTTTTTCATTATTAGTTGTTTCCTTGTGCTTGTATCTCATTTTGTGCAAAATTCATAAGTCCACCAGCATCAATTAGCTCTTGCATAAAAGGTGGGATTGGAGTGAAATTATAAGTTTTTGAAGTAGTTTTATTTGTAATAGTTCCGTTATTCATATCCACACTAATCTCATCACCTTCACTAATCTCTGCACTCTCAGGTAGTTCAAAAATAGGTAAGCCCATATTAAAAGCATTACGGTAAAAAATTCTTGCGAAAGTTGGAGCAATTATAGCTGCAACACCTGCTGCTTTTAGGGCTATTGGAGCATGTTCACGAGATGAACCACAACCAAAATTTTCACCAGCAACAATAATATCACCTGCACTCATTTTAGAAACAAATTCTGGGTCTGCATCCTCCATAACATGTTTTGCTAATTCTTCAGCAACTGAAGTGTTTAGGTATCTAGCTGCAATGATTAAGTCAGTATCGATATCTTTACCGAATCTCCAAACTTTACCATCAATATTTGCTTTTTGCATAATAAATCCTATATCTTATTTTAAATAATTTTGCGATTATATCAAAATTGAGATTTAGAATAAATAAATAATATAAAAATTTGTAATTTTATGGCTTGATATGATTTAGTATCAAGCCATTTTCAGGAGTTTATTATCTTTTTAGATTATTTGTAGTTTGTAGCATTTCATCAGATGTTGTAATGACTTTTGAGTTAGAATCATAAGCTCTTTGACCAGTAATAAGATCTGTTAATTCAACAACAAGTTCAACATTTGATAATTCAACAAAACCTTGTCTTAAAATTCCAAGACCATCTACACCAGGTGTACCTTCAACAGGTTGTCCAGAACTGTCTGTTTCTATATATAAATTATCTCCAAGCGAGTGGAGACCTGCTGAATTTATATAGTTAGTTGTTTGGATTTGACCAATTTGTGTAGCTTGAGTTTGTCCAGCTTGAACAACAGAAACTGTACCATCTGTACCTATTGTAATGTTTGTAGCATCTGGTGGAATAACAATTTGAGGGACAAGTGTATATCCATCACTATTTACCATCGTACCATTTTCATCAATTTTAAAAGCACCATTTCTAGAATATACTTCTGTACCATCAGGAAGTTCTAGCTTGAAAAACCCACGTCCAGTAATAGCAATATCTAGTTGATTATCAGTTTGTTTTAGTGAACCTTCTGAAAATATCTTATTTACGGCTGTTGGACGAGAACCAAGGCCAACTTCTATACCAGTAGGGCTTTTTGTAATATCTGAAGTTGCTGTACCAGCATACTCCATTACACTATACATCAAGTCTGCAAATTCTGCGCGAGATTTTTTAAAACCAATAGTATTGACATTGGCGATGTTATTGGCAGTCGTATCAATTTGTGTCTGCATTCCCAACATTCCTGTTGAAGCAGTATAAAGTGATTGCATCATAGTAAAACTCCTTAAGCTTTCTTAGCTATTTTATTAATAGCATCGTTATTCATATCATCCATTTGTACTTGCATAGCTTTTTGATACATTCCAACTAAACGATTTGTTTCTATCATTTGTGTCATCATTT
>CAZZAZ010000092.1:0-7648 GCA_964652355.1 uncultured Sulfurimonas sp.
TGAGAAAAATTTTGATTTGGAGGGTTCTGTTCTTGTTGTGGTATATCTGTAAAAGTTGTATCAAGCGCTACAAAATCATCAGTAACTACTGACTCAACTGGTGCAACTTTTACTTCATCAATTTGGTCTAGTATATCAAAAAGACCTATTTGTCCACTAGGGAACTGAAGTGATATACTATTTTCCTCAAAAGCTAAAATACCCATAGATACAAAAGTTATTATACCACCATTAGCTAGTTTAAGGACAATATCCCCACCGACTAATTGGTAAGATGCATCTTTTAAATCTTTTGAAAATATTATTTTATCATTAGGCTTAGAAAAGACACTAATGTTTTCACCCTTCTCGGGTAAATCTGAAATGATAACTTTGTCGTTTTTGTATGAAACTGTACTTTTACTCATAAAATCCCTCCAGCAATGGAATTATAATCCAAAACTATGATACCATAATTGTCGTTAAAACACGATTAGTAACTTATAGTAGGGGAGAAAGCTTTGCTTGAGATGGTAATAATTTGACCTATCTTTAACTCTTTTATCTCGTTCTCATTCACAACAATCTCAACTAATTGTTGTCCAATGGAGATGATAGCTATAAAAATAACATCTACTTTTTTTATCTCTAAAAGTTCACCAGAAAAAGAGAATTTTTGGCTACCATTTGTTTTTAAAAGTATCTCTTTTGGTGTACCTTTTTTTATGATTTTACCATTAGATAAAAGTATCATTTTTGAGCAAAGTTTATAGATTTCACTTGGTTCATGTGAGACTAAAATTGTAGTTGTTTTAAACTCTTTATGAAGTACTAAAATTTCCTCTTGAAGTTTTGTCCGCATAGTAGAGTCAAGTGCTGAAAGTGGTTCATCTAAAAGTAAAAGTTTTGGCTCTTTCATCATCGCACGACAAAGACTTACACGCTGTTTTTGACCACCACTTAAAGTTTTTGGAAGTCTGTTTTTAAGCTCACTTAACTCTGTGATTTGCAGTAGTTTTTGAGCTAATTTTTGATCTTTTTTTACATAAAGTAAGTTTTGTAAAACACTCATGTTTTCAAATAAAGCATAGTCTTGAAACACAAAACCAATACCTCTTTTTTGAGGAGCAAGTGAGTGTTTAGAATCAAGCCAAACTTCAGAATCTACTTCTATATTTCCATCTGCTGATTCAAGTCCTGCTAAGACTCTTAAAAGTGTTGTTTTTCCACTACCACTTACACCTGAAAGTGCTAAAAAATCACCACTCTCAATAGTAAAATCTACATCTAAAATATTTTCTTTTTTGATTTGTATTTTTATCATTTTATAAATCCAGAAAATTTTTGTTTATGGTTAAAAATATAGACGGCTAAAAGAGTGAAAAAACTCATAGTTACCATCAAAGCACTATAAATATGCGCAGTTGAGTAGTTCATAATCTCTACCATTTCGTAGATTGCAACTGAGGCAACTTTAGTCTCGTTTGGTATGCTTCCTCCGACCATAAGTACTACACCAAACTCTCCAACAGTATGTGCAAAAGTTACAATGATGGCAGTTAAAAGTGCCGGTTTTATATTTGGTAAGGCTACACGAAAAAGAGTTGTAAATTTACTTTTGCCACTTATGTATGACGCTTCAAGCATATTTTTGTTTATGGACTCAAAACCACTTTGAAGGGGTTGTACCATAAAGGGTAGGGAGTAAAAGCATGATGCAATTACAAGGGAAGTGAAGTTAAAAACCAAACTTACTCCAAAGTACTCATCAAAAAATGCACCAATAGGAGAGTTAAGTGAGAGTGTATAAAGTATGTAAAAACCTAAAACAGATGGTGGTAAAACAATAGGTAGGGCTGTTATAGCCTCAAGTAATGGTTTAAATTTTGAAGATGTTTGAGACAAAAACCATGCAAGAGGTAAGGCTAAAACAAACAAGATTATAGTTGTTAAACCAGCTAGTTTAAAAGATAGTAAAAATGGTGTTAAGTCTAGGTTTTGTAAGATTTCCATCATGAGATAACTTCTGAGATAGATAGTTCAGTTGATTTTATAAGTAGAGTTATCTCATCATTAACTTCTAGTTTCATTCGTTTAGATGATGAAGCTGTAATTACTGATTCTATTTCTGTTTTACCAATATTTACTATTATACTTGATAATATTTCACCATTATTGACACTAATAATTTTTGCTTTAACTTGGTTGGAGTAACTTATTTCACCACTAAAGTTTTTTGCAATTGCTATATGAGTCGCTTTTGCAGATATATAAACTTCTGAACCAACTTTTATATCTTGTGATAACTCAAGCGAGACCATAGATAGTGTTTGATTATTAAAAATAAAATTAACAATATTAAGATTTTGTACACTTTTTATATCTGTTATTTTTGCTCTCATTTTATTCATGTTTGAATTTTATCATAAAAATATAGTAAACTTCTAAAAATAAATCAAAGGTATAACTTATGGCATACGCAACAGCAAGACATATTTTAGTAGATACGGAAGAAAAATGTAATGAACTTAAAGCTGAGATAGAGAGTGGGGCATCATTTGAAGATGTAGCTCAGGCAAACTCAAATTGCCCATCATCTGCTCAAGGTGGAGACTTAGGTAAGTTTGGACCAGGACAGATGGTTCCAGAGTTTGATAAGGCAGTTTTTAACGGTGATGTTGGAGTTCTTTATGGACCAATCCAAACACAATTTGGTTACCATCTACTAGAAGTTACTTCAAGAGGTTAGGCTAAAATGGTAAAAGTATCTGCGATTCAGATAAGTATGAGTGAGGACGAAATTGCTAATATAAAAAAGGCTAAAAAATTTGTCCGAGAGTCTGCCTCATCTGGAGCGCAAATCATACTTTTACCAGAGCTTTTTACATCGCTTTATTTTTGTAAAGATATGGATGAAAAGTACTTTTCACTTGCAAAAGAGTTGAAAAATAACGAGTTAATAAAAGAGTTTTCATCTTTAGCAAAAGAGCTGAAGGTCGTTTTATTGATTAGTTATTTTGAAAAAGCAAAAGATGAGTATTTTAACTCACTTGTAGTTATTGACGCCAACGGTGAAGTGATGGATAATTACCGTAAAACTCACATACCTGATGGACCGGGATATGAAGAAAAATATTACTTCAAATCTGGAGATACTGGTTTTAAAGTTTATGACACAGCTTATGCAAAAATAGGTGTCGGAATCTGTTGGGATCAGTGGTTTTGTGAGACTGCAAGAGCTTTATCTTTAAAAGGTGCAGAGATTATCTTTTATCCAACGGCAATAGGAAGTGAACCGGAGATTAAACTTGACTCAAAAGAGCATTGGCAAAGAGTTCAAATGGGTCATGCAGCGACAAATACAGTCCCAGTTGTGGTAGCAAATCGTACTGGTGAAGAGGTCGGTAAAAGTTGTACTTTAAACTTTTATGGAAGCTCTTTTATAACTGACTATACTGGTGAAATTATTGCAGAAGCTTCTCGAGATAAAGAGGAGATTATCTACGCTGAATTTGATTTAAAAGAGAATGAAAAACAGCGTGAATATTGGGGACTGCTAAGAGATAGAAAACCTCAAAGTTATAGAGAATTAACTAAGTAAAATTTACTTACACTCAAAAACATATGAAGCGTTATATCTAACAATAAAATCACTTTTTATAGGTTCAGTCATCTCCATACTTTGAGAGAGTTGCATAGATTGTTTTTGTAAATTTCGAGTTATAGGTACAGTATTTGAGTTATTTGCCAAAGATACTTTTTTAGTAGTACATTGTTTCTCATAAACCTTAGATAAGTAAGTTTGATAAGCATATATATATTTTAAAGCCATTAGTTCTAACTCATCTTTTGCAGCTTTTGAACTTGAGTCTTTTACTATCCATTTTATCGGATTGATTGTAAGTTTTAAAGTATCTTTTTTAGGAGTGATTTTATCCATCTTATCTATCACAGAGTCTAGTTTCTTTGTGTCATTAAACTTACACTCAAAGTTTATACGTCCATTGTAGCCATTAAACACCTGTTTTGATTGATTGTTTTTATCTCGTGTATATGCATAGTTTGGATATATTGAGTAGCTACCATTTGTACATATTTTTGAGTTTTTTGATATTTTTATAGCTTGTTTAAAAACATCTGTGATTTTTGATTTGTCATTATCCTTTATGGTCGCAACAATAGTGTTATTCATAAGTTCTGCTTCTAGATTTTTGGTGAAAGTAGCGCTTTTTTCAATTTCAAAAGCAAAAGTAACAGAAGTTAAAAGTGCAAGAATAAGTAAAATATTTTTCATAAATATCCTTTGGTTTAGTTGTAAAAATTGTATTATAGATTAGTTAATACTTAGTCTTGGAACTAATTTTGCTTTAATTCATAAAATAATGCAATGAAGGAGTCTATATGGAGATAGTTTTACGCAATAATCTCATCCTAATTCAGACCGATTTTGATACATTAAACGCTAAGTGGATGAAAGAGTTTTTAAATCATCACTCACGAGGCATGCTGTTTTTACCAAAGGCAGTTTTAGTATTTAGAAATGAAACATTAACAGAAGTTAGAGAAGAATTTATAACACAATTAAGCCAGTTTCACGCTCAAAAACATGACTTTTCACATGAGTTTTTTCTTCGTTCAATGTTAAAATATGGGACACAGCCTATAAAAATAGAGTTAGATAAACTTCAAGAACAAGAGTCTATAAAAGTGAACCTTTATGCTTATGATAAAGATACAGTTTTAATCTCTCTTGATTATCCAAATCCTTGGGTTTTAAACTATCTTCGTTCTCAGTTAGAAGTATATGTTGAGCGTGGTACAGATGTGTCTTTAGTTGTAGATGTAGCTGACTATAAAGCTAAAACAAGACTAGAGCGTGCTTTAAATAAACGACATATTTTACATTATCAGATTCAATACACTTACGACAATCACTTTATGTCAAAACTTTATAGTGATTTTGCAAACTTTAGTTTTGGTGATTTATGTAGAGTGGATGAAGCTGAAGAAAATAAACACTTTTTTACCGTTTTGGAGTGCCCAGTAGGTGCGAGTCAAGATACTTTGAAAAAGTCATATAAAAAACTGGTAAAAGTTTATCATCCAGATAAAATCATACATGAAGATCCACATATGGTAAACCACTATACACAAAAGTTTCAACTTCTTCAAGAGGCATATACAGCTCTTAGAATAGTTAGTTAAACAAATACTTTATTAGTGGGTAAGCCTTAGTGTTTTTTACTAAGGCTCCAAAATCTGATGAGCTATAAAGAGCTAACTCTTTTCCCTCATTTTGTTTTAACTCTTTAGAAAAACCACGTTTTGAAAAAAGTATTATTTGTGTAGGTTCTATGTTTAGTTTTATACATTTTTCTTTTAATTTAGTATATTCACTTTTATTTACTTTATGATTTGTCCATTTACATTCTCCAATATAAACTTTTTCATCTTTTGTTATTGTTAATATATCTATTTCAAGGTTTGCATCCCAATAGCTACCAGTACTCTCTATCTCTACATCTCGTAGATTATAATTTAGTAAAATTTCGGATAACTCTTCAAAAATTAAACTAGTATATGAGTTCTGTTTTACTTCTAAATCTTTAAAAAAACTATCATATTCTTTAGCTTCAAGTTCTTTGTAATGTGGTGCTATGAAGTAAAACCAAAATCTTATAAAGGGGTATGTAAAAAGAACTTTATGTGATATTCTATGTCTTGCAACTTCTCGTTTTAGTTTTGCATTTGGATTTAGGTCCCTTGGATGTTCCTCTCTTGAGTATTCTATTTGTATAAGACCACGTTCTTGAAGGTAGTTTAATGCTCCTCCACCATTACCGTTGTTTAAACCAGCTCTCTTAAAGGCTGAAAATATTCGTCTATCCCCAATGGCAAGTGCGCGTAAAAGTCTTTTGTTTTCTTTGTTGTTAAGTGTTAGTTCTCTTATGTTTTTACTTATCTCTTCAAAGTTATTAAACACAATTTCATACAAGAGTTCTTTTATCGGTTTTTGTGTGTCAATATCTAATCCAAGACCACCAAAAATAGAAAAGTATTCTATTTGAATTTCCATATCATCAGGGTAGTTTCTTACATAAAAAGAGCGAAATTGTTCAAGTAGTTTTAGGTTTGTCATGATTGTATTTTAGCATAAAAAAATTACTAAATTAATTTAGAATTCACTGCCCCATTTAAGTACATCAATTCCGTACTTTTCTCTCATCTTTTGAGTACTATCAGTAAGACACTTCATCTTTTGATCATCTTCGAAGCCTATAAGTGATAACTCTTTTTTAGAATCTCGTGTAAAAGATGAACAATTAATGCTAATTCTTATAACATGAAGTCTTTTTTGTGTATCGGCTTCGTTAAATAGTTTTAAAACTAAGTTATTAAATTTTTTTTCTGTAAATACCTCACTTATGCTTATGTTTTTGTGTGAGTTTTGCTTCATCTCATAAGATATACTTAAGTGGAAAACTGTTGGAATAACTTTGAGTTTTAGTATGGCAAAACTAAGGTGTCTAGCTAAAACATGCACTCGTCGTCTAAGTTCAACTCTATCAAAGAGTGGTTCAATAGTCCGTGAAATACCGATAGATTTTCGTTTATGAGTAGTAACTATGGGAGAATCACTAAGACCTGAGACACGTTTATATAACTCTTTTGCATAAGGCGACCAAGACTCTAGTGTACCTCGTCTTTGTTTTAGTTGACCAAGTGTGTGAATTTGTGCAGATTCTAAGCGTTGTTTCATACTTTTACCAATACCCGCAAACTCTCCAACAGGGATATTTTCTATAAAAGAGTCTAACTCATTAGGAAGTACAATTTTACATCCATAAGGTTTTGCAGAACTAGTAGCCATTTTAGCAATATATCTAGTTTTTGCTGCCCCTATTGACACTGGTAGTTTAAGAGTGTTTTGAATCTCTACCTTTAAATTATCTATAAAATATTGAACATCTTCATCTTTTACCCAACCAGATAAGTCTCCATAAAACTCATCAATACTAGCTTGTTCAACTAAGGGAATTTTAGTGCATAAAAATTCATGTAGTTGATGTGATAATTCTTGGTACAAGGACATATTTGGTGCTTTTATGATGAGATGTGGACATAAATGAAGAGCATCTTTTATCTTCATTGTTGTTTTTATACCATAGGCTCTAGCTTCATAAGATGAGGTTGTTAAAATACCAGTAATATTTCCTTTTTCATCTTTAAATGATTCTAAGTCATCGTCACTCTCCTCGAAAGCCTTAAAAAATGTTGGAACAAAAGAACCTGAATTTTGAAGGTTTACGCTTTGATTTTTTGCTTCTTTATTAAATATTTTAGTATCACTTCTTCCACCTATTGCTATGGGCTTGCTCATTAGTGATGGGTCTTTTATTCTCGCTGCACTTGCAAAGAAACAGTCGATATCTATGTGTATTTTCAATTTTTAATCTTCTGTGATATAATTCCAACATAAGTGGTTAGAAGAGTTAAACTTTCCTAACCTTAAAGTTGATTTTGAATTTCCAGATTCTAAAAGTCAACTTTAGCTTAAACCTTTTCATAGGTTCGCCTTATGTTGGTTTGTCCCAACGAGTTATCGTTGGGAACATATAGATTATACTCTTCCTTTAATACTACCATTAAAAATATTGCAGATTGTCAT
>CAZZAZ010000093.1:0-7503 GCA_964652355.1 uncultured Sulfurimonas sp.
ACTTGCCTCTTCAACTACAAATGGTTCCATCATCTTACTCCTTTAAAATAACTGGGTAGCCCAGTTCCAAAACTTACTAACACTATTAGTTTCATCACTCTTTTTCTCTTTTTTATCATCTAGCTTTATCATACTTGGTTTACTCTCTTCTTCTAGAGTCTCTATTGGTGCTTCTAGATTGTTTGAAGATAGGTCTACACTCGTATGAGATGTTGGTACTTCATTTGTGTGGCGAACTCTTTTATTAGCATCAATTTCATATGCAGTATATGCATATGCTGAGTACATTATAAGTCCGATAGCACTAGAAAATTCAGCTCCTCGTAGTTCATCAAAAAGTCCATCCATCTCAATAGGGCGAGCAAGACGAACAGGTATTGAACCAAAAGTAGCTACTGCTAAGTCACGAATACCTTCCATTTTTGAAAAACCACCCGTAAGAACAATACCAGCACCGATTTGATCTTTTAGTCCACTATTTTCAATAAACTGCGCAAGTATCATCAATGTCTCTTCAACACGAGCATAGATAACATTATGAACTACATCTAAAGATACTTCATGTGTATTGTCAACATCACCTATAACAGGTATTTCTATCAGGTCATTACTCTGATCTGTAAGTGATCCATATGTAAGTTTAACATTGTTGGCAACACTTAAAGGTGTATGCAATGCCATTGAAAGGTCACTTGTAACATGGTTTGAACCAACACCTAGAAACTCATTGTATCGAATAGAATTTCCTGAATGGATAGCTATGTTACTTGTATTTCCACCCATATCAATAACGGCTGCACCAAGTTCTTTTTCATCATCATTTAGTGTTGCTATTGAAGAAGCATATGCATTTAAAACAATATTTTCAACTTCAACACCTGCTCTTTGAACAGCTTTTTTTAGATTGTTAAGATTTGATTTTTGTGTAGTTATAATATGTGTTTCGACTTCTAATCTTGAAGCATTCATACCTAATGGATCTTCTATAAAATCTTGATCATCAACTTTAAAGTTAAAAGGGAGGGCATGAAGTACTTCATACTCATTTGGAATATTGGCATTATAAAGAGATGTGTGCATAACACGCTCTATCTCTTTAAAACTTATCTCTTTACTTTGAATATTAACAATACCGTTTGAATTCAAATTTTTAGTATAGGCACCACTTATAGAAACTATTGCTGAACTAACTGTTGAGCCTGAAACACGTTTAGCATCTTCTACAGCTGTTCTTATACTACGTGATGCTAACTCAATATTAGTTATGCTCCCACGTTTAAGACCTTGTGCTTTTGTTGTACCTGCACCAGTTATAGCAATGTTATCATCATTATCAATCTGAGCGATAACAGCACATATCTTAGTTGAACCAATATCTATAGCTAAAACAGTTCTACTCAATTTAGAGTCCTTGGATAAATATCTCTGTTGGATACTTCTTTTCTAAAGTTTTTATTAGATTTTCGTTGAAGATACCACTTTTTATTTTCATCATTGAATTACTTAAGTCTTTATTCTCTACAGTAAGCAGTTTTTGTTCCAAAATATAAAAAAGAACAATTTTTCCACTATTTAAAACAATATATGAACGTTTTTTACTACTTGTAAAAAGTTTTTGAAGAAATTCATTCGCTTCCGTGATAGATAAGTTAGTGATTTTGTTACCATCTCTAGTTGTTATAAATTCTGTTGTTACTCCAGTAAAAGTATCTAATGAATTGTTTGCTAACTCTTGAAGTTTTAATTTTTTCATCTCTTCTACATATGTAAGTAAAACTTCTTCTTTAGCATCTTGAAAACTTTTCTTTTCTGATGGATTCTTTTTAATTAATTCAAATGTGTAATAAACACCATTTACTAAAATAGGTTTCATATATGGTGAAGTAAGAGAAAGATTTGAGATCTTATCTAATGCTTCTTTTGAAAAAGAGTTTTGACTTGCTGAGATAGTTGCTGTTTGAAATGAAACATTATTGTCAAGTTTTCCTTTTTTATAAGCGATATATGTTCTTAGTGCCTTGTCTTTTGTTGCTTTAGCATTTAACTCTTTTACTATATCTTGTGTCGCAGCTTCTAGAGAAAGAATTTTCCCATCGCTATCTTTAAAGTGTGTTTTATTTTGAGCATAATATTGGGAGATTTGAGAACTACTATAAGTTGAATTAATCTCATTTTGAACTAAGTATTTAACATCATAAGATATATCTGTCATATAGTTTGAAGCTTTACTTTCCCAATATGGTTTGAGTTTAGTATCAGATGTGTCTATTGTAATGTCATTAACTGTTAGTACTTTATAGTTTATTTTATCAGCGATATTCAAAATTGTATTAAGTATTGAAACTTCATTTTTACTAACTTCTACTGGTAAAAGTTTAAGTGTTTTTTGAATGAGTAGGTCTTTTCTTAGTCCTGACTCATACTCTTTAGTAGTAAGTCTATTCTGAGATAAAGCACTTTTATAAATCTCTTTATTGAAAACGCCATCTTTAAAAAAGTATGTTTGTGTTTTAAGAGTAGCTATTAACTCTTCATCACTAACTTCTAGGTCATATGATTTTGCAAGATTTAAAAGAAGTGCTTGTTGTCTTAACTCTTCTAATGCTTGTTTTTGAAGACCAAACTGTTTTGCTTTTTCTTCATCAAAATTTCCTTGAAACATTTTATTGTACTGTGCATAAAGACGTGAATAACTTTTCTGAAGCTCCCCTTGTGAAATTTCAATTTCACCAACTTTAGCTATTGCTCCAGCTTTGTCTCCATAACTATACTGTCCCCAACCAACAAAACCTGCACCAACAAAAGCGATTGTTGAAATCCATATAGTTATAATTAGCCATTTTTTATGTCTTTGCATCCATGTAATCATTATATAAAAAACCTTACTATTTGATATTTATGTAATAATAGGTAAATTAGGATTAAACCTTGATAAAAGGGAGAGAAAGAGGGGTCTAAATGTTTTAATCTGTATCAAAATCTGTTTGTGAGTTATCTAACATGAGAAGACGGCAACTTTTTTCTAAAATAGCAAGTTTTTTGGCCATTTCATGAATATCACGACTATAGGCATAAACGCCATAACCACGTATAACCATTATGTTGGTTTTTTGGCTTTGAAGGTAGTAGGCAATTTCGCTATCTGCTCGATCATACCAATCATCAAACTTTTTTGGATCAATAATACTTATACTACCGATCTCTTTATCTCCAAAATAGTCTTTAGGAATAATAATATCATTTTTAAGGGAATAGGCTGTCGTAAATTGGGGCATAGAAAAGCAGATAAATTTTGCTTCACTAATTTGAGAGTAGATACTAAAATGAATTTTTGCATCTATACTTGCTTGATTCCATCTATAATCTTTTTTAAAGTAAAGTTCAATAAGACTACCATCATCTAAAGCATCAAAAATAGCCTCTTTAGTATTAATTAGAAAACGATTCGATTCAGTTTTGGCAGAAATACTACCATGGTAAATACCGAAGAAATCTTTTCTAAACATAGAAAGAGCTAGTGATGAGAGTCTTCGCTTTAGATTTGGTCTATTCATAGAGTTTTATTTAAACCAGCCCTTCATCTTATCAATAGCAGAAGCTAAAACACTCTCATGTGGAGTAGATTCAATACCAAACGATTCTTGAAGTTTAGAGAGTAATGATAACTGTTCATCATTGAGTTTTTCTGGATACTGAATATTAACAATAGCTATTAAATCTCCTTTTCCATGTCCATGAACATCTTCTATACCTTCATTTCTAAAAGTAAAACGCTGTTTGTCACGTGTGCCTACTTCAAGTTTTAGCTCTAACTCACCTGTAAGTGATGGAATTGTTAGTGTTTCTCCTGTTATCGCTTGTGTAAAAAAGACAGGTATTTCAATATAGACATCATTTTCATTTCGTATAAAATGTTTATCATCTTGTACATCAAAAGTTACATAAAGATCTCCACGATTTCCTCGTTTACCAATGTTTCCTTTTCCTGATACTCGTAAACGATTGCCTGTATCAATTCCTGCAGGTATTTTAATACTTAGAGACTCTTTAACTTCATCATAGCCTCGTCCTTTACAACTTTTACAAGGCGATGCTGCTGCACTTCCACTTCCTTGACAAGCAGGACATGTTTGTGCAAAAGTCATAAAGCCTTGTTGCATTGCTACTTGACCTTGACCTCCACACTGTTTACATGTTGAGAGTTTTCCATCTTTTGCACCAGTACCCTTACATTTTTCACAAGCTTTTTTGTACTTAAATGAGACCTCTTTTTCACAACCAAAGATGGCTTCATTAAAACTGATTTTCATATCAACATTCATATCAAGTGGATATTTATCCATATCAGCAGGGTTTTGGCGACGTCTGCCACCACCTCCACCACCAAATCCATTAAACATATCTTCAAACATAGAACTTAAGTCATCAAAACCACCAGAAGAGCGACGGCTACCGCCACCACCCATACCTTGAAGACCCTCTTTACCATAACGATCATAGATGCTTTTCTGTTTTTCATCACTTAAACATTGGTATGCTTCATTACAGAGCTTAAATTTATGTTCAGCCTCTGTATCACCTGGATTTTTATCTGGATGGTATTTCTTAGCCATAGTTCTATAGGCTTTTTTAATTGTTGTTTTATCTGCACTTTTAGATACTTCTAAAATTTCGTAGTAGCTTAATTCTTCCATTTTTTCCCTATAATTAATAAAAATATTTTTGAGATTATACCCATAAAAAATAAATATTATAATGGTATAATCGCATTTATGAAACATATTTTTTTCTTATTACTTATAAGCATCATTTTTATTAGTTGTTCACAAGAAGATAAAAACTCTTTTGAAAAGCCGCAGAAGCTCTCTTCTATAGTGCCAAACACCTATTTATTAAAAACTACTTTTGATGAACTTCCAGATTTTAATCAAGAGAATTATGCTGAGGTTTTAAAAGAGTTTGCTAATAACTGTAGAACATCAAAAGCAAAAAAAATCTATGCAGAACTCTGTCTTCACTTAAATGATATTAGTGATCCAAAAACTTTTTTGACATCTAATTTCACACCTTACATGATAACTACTCAGGAGAGAAAAAGAGAAGGGCTACTCACTGGTTACTATGAAGCTCAACTTTATGCATCACTTACTAAAAGTAAAATATACAAATATCCAATCTATGAAACGCCAAATGACCTGATAACAGTTGACTTAAGTTCCATATATCCTGCTTTAAAACATTATAGATTAAGAGGAAGATTAGAGGGTAATAAAATAGTCCCATATGATACACGTGCAGAGAGTAAACAGGCTAAAGTTGATGCAAAAGTTATATGCTATTGTAACTCTAAAATTGATAAATTTTTCTTAGAAATTCAGGGTTCTGGAAAAGTGGCACTTGATAATAACAGAACTATTTATATCGGATATGATAATCAAAATGGACACAAATATAGAGCTATTGGACGATATTTAGTGAAAATAGGAGCTTTAGAATTAAAAGATGTATCTCTTCAAAGTATTAAAAATTGGCTAAAAAATAATCCTTCACGAGTTGACGAAGTCCTTAATTATAATAAATCACTCGTCTATTTTAAACAAAGAACACAGGGTGCAACAGGTGCATTAGGTTTAGAGCTTACTCCTAAGCGTTCAATCGCTGTAGATAGAAAATATATACCATTAGGTAGTATGCTCTATTTAAATGCTAATGTTGATGATGAAAACTTAAGTAGAGTGGTATTTGCACAAGACACGGGAGGAGCTATTAAAGGAGCTATTCGTGCAGATCTATTTTTAGGAGCAGGGGAGAAAGCCCTTGAAATATCAGGGCATCTGAAATCTACACTTAAGTTATGGATTTTGTTACCAAAAAAAGAGGAAAAAAAGAGATGAACCGTTCATTAGAAAAATTTAATAGACTTGTTGATTCACTACAAGAGCTACCTACGATAGGAAAAAAATCTGCTACACGTTTAGCTTATCATATGATAATGAATGATACATTTGTTGGAATGAGAATATCGCATGCTATAGAAGATGCTTTAGGAAGTCTGAAAAAATGTAGAGATTGTGGTGGTATGAGTGAAGATGAACTCTGCTATATATGTACGGATGATGGAAGGGACTCAACACTTATTTGTATGGTTGAAAATGCTAAAGATATCCTCTTACTTGAAGAAAATGGTCTCTTTGATGGTCGTTATTTCGTTTTAGAATCTTTAGAAGAGTTAAGTATTTCAAAATTAGAAAATTTAGTTCAAGCTGGGGTGACAGAGATACTTTTTGCACTGACACCTTCAATCTCTAATGATGCAGTAATCCTCTACATAGAAGATAAATTAAGTAGTTATAATATTAACTTTTCAAAAATAGCTCAGGGTGTACCAACTGGTGTAAGTTTAGAAAATATTGATTTACTCTCTCTTACTCGTGCTTTAGAAGATAGGGTAAGAGTTTAAAGTAAAAAACTCTTTGACATATGTTTTTTAATATCTTCTTTTAAAAGTTCTCTGTTAACAAAGAGTTCATTTGCTAAAACACCTTGACCTAAAAGCATATCTGCACCATCTTTATAGGTGATGTTTTTCTCTTTGGCTAATTGTAAAAAAGGTGTGAGTTTACCATAAATAGCATCTGCAACATAGTTTGTGTTTTGTAAAATTGATTCTACTAACTCTTTTGGGGCAGGGAGCTCTTCATCTTTAAGACCAGCACTTGTAGTGTTTACAACTAAGTCATATTTTTCAAGTTTAAAACTCTCCCATGTGTAGGTATCACAAGATAATTCATCAAAATATGAGAGTCTTGAAGCACTTCTATTGAGTACACTTACATCTAAATTCTCTTGTTTAAATCTTGAACAGAGAGCTTTTGCCGTTCCTCCAGCACCTATCACTAAAATATTTTTGATATTTGAAAACTCCTCTATCGCATACATAAAACCGTCTGCATCAGTATTGTAACCGATAAGTTTTCCATTTTCATTGATGAGTGTGTTTACTACACCTACAGTTTTAGCAAATCCTCGTACTTCATCACAGGCATTAAATGCAGCTTCTTTATGGGGAACAGTAACATTGGCGCCCTTTAGCCTAAGTGCAAAAAAAGTCTCTTTGAGTTTGGAGCCATCTTCTAAATGGGTTCTTGTATAACAAGCATTGTAGTTTAAATTTGAAAAAACACTATTGTGCATTAGTGGAGAACGAGAGTGTGAGACAGGGTTACCAAAGATAGAAAAGAGTTTCATACTATTTTCTATCCAAATCTTCTAAAGAGTGGATAAGTGCACCGAGTTTGTTTTCAACCTCTTGATACTCAGACTCTTTCACAGAATCAGCTACGATTCCAGCTCCTGCTTGAAGAATTACTTTATCATCTTTGACCATAGCTGTACGGATAGTAATAGAGCTATCCATATTTCCATCAAAACCAAAGTAACCTATACTACCACTATAAAAACCACGTTTAAGACCTTCATACTCAGCTATAAGCTCCATCGCAC
>CAZZAZ010000094.1:0-7462 GCA_964652355.1 uncultured Sulfurimonas sp.
AAAGAGTTTTATAGCGCAGAGTCGCTTATAGGGACGCAAGTTTGTGTAGTAGCTAACTTAAAACCTGCAAAACTTATGGGTATGATGAGCGAAGGAATGCTTCTTGCTGCTAAGGATGAAGATGGTTTATGTTTAGTTAGACCGGAGAAACCTAAAAAGGCAGGCACACCTATTGGATGAGACTTGAAAATGTTATAGCCCTTACTCACGCAAAGCTCGTTAATGAGCCTTGTGTAAGTAGTTTTGAAAATATTGTTTTTGAAGCTAGTAAGGTCAAAAGAGGTGATCTTTTTATCGCCTTTGATAAAAACTCCATTGATATTGCGATTTTAAATGGTGCTTACGGCATTATTTTTGATAAACCAACCCAAATAACGGACAGTGAAATAGCCTGGATACAAGTTGATAGTCTAGATGAATCTATAAAAAGACTTCTTAGATTTAAAATGATTGAAAAAGAGGTTGTTTCTTATGAATGTAATGAGATTATTTTAAAACTAGCCCTTCAAGTAATTACTCAAACGAACTTTCTTGTTATTTTTGGAGATGTAAAAGAGATATTTAAGTCTTTATGGAGTGTAGAGGATAGAACTGTTGTGTTATTCTGCCCTACCCTTAGCGACTGTGATATATTTGCTAACTCTAAAACATTGCCAAAAACTGCCATGAAACCGATAGAAGTAATGGAAAAAACTTTGTTTGAAACATCTTTTATATATGACAATACATTTTATGAAAGACAGTTGATTTCACCGTTTTTTATGCCATATCTTGAAGAGTTACTGCACTTTTTTTATACACTTAAAATAAAATACAGACTTAGAACATTCACACCAATAGATCATTTTGAAGCAGTATTTACCAATAAAAATTTTGAGATTAAAAATTTTGGAACTAGTGATAAGGTTTTGATTTTTGAAAAAAATACTACATTGATAAATAGCGAGGTTGATTTTTTAAACAATCATGCTTCTTGGGCAAATATTATTATAGTTGTTCCTAATGGTGCGAAGTATGATGAAAATTCAAATATTTATACTTATGAAAAAGAGACTGAGATTGTAGAGATATTAAAAAAGCACTCTTTTCATTTTGCCCTTATAGTTGGAGCAAATAAATCAATACTAGAGCTTAAAGTTACGCAACAAGCGCAACTTACTTTAGACATTTAAACCGGACAAGTTTTATTTATATAGTTTTTTAAAATATAATTACCAGCTAATCCACCAATCACTACAACAACTAAATAAATCCATCCAGAGAGAGAAAATTCAGCTATTGGAGTGTATAGTGCTCCAACATTACAGCCATTTGATAGCCTTGTTCCAAACCCCATAATAAAACCTCCAAAAGCAAATGTAAAAAAACCTTTAGGTGTTATTTTTAGCCCAGCTATAAACTTTGAATCAAAAGTAGATGAAAACATAAGCGTAAATACTGAACCTAAAATAATTCCAAAGTTTTGTACGCTTGTGGAGTTCTCGAAGATAGAGGTGTTGAAAAATTCTACTGATTTGTGAGTATACTCTGAAATCTCTTGCGCAGACACACCAAAAAGCATAACTATGTTTGCAAACCATAAACCAAAGGTAGTTGTAGCACTCCAACCTTTTCCAGTATTATATAGTAGTATAACAAATAATATAGATATAACCGTAGCACTGATTTTCATTCTAAGTGGAAGTGCTTGAGTTGTCTCACTTTTTGTTATATTTTTTTCATAACTAGTAGCAAGTTTTACTACAATCAAAGCAAATATAGCACTTAAGATAATAGCACCCAGATAACCATTAAAACCATCAAAGGTAAATAAGTCAGGTAAGAAAACACCACCCTTAAAATATGAGCCTGTTTCAGAACTTAACCATGATGTTTTTAGCCAAGGTACTGTGTTTTGTGTAGAAAAACCTAAAAATACACCCATAGCAAAGAAAAAGATTGTAACAGCTGCACGAGAAAACCCACTAGCTAAGTCTGTTAACGAGCCAGTTGCACAACAAGATGAGAGAGCCATACCAAAACCAAACATCAATCCACCTATAATTAAACCAAAGTTTATAGGGAATATTCCCAAATTATAATCGTTTGTAGAGTTGTATAAAATAAAAGTATTTAAAATAGCAGTTATTATAAACATTAGCATTAAAGCTTTTGCTAATTGAGCTGAGCCTAATCTAGTTAGTTTATTTACACCACCCGCAAAACCCATACCAGCCCAAACTAAAGCATAACCAAAACTTAAACCAATTATTAGTCTAAAAAATAAACCTGAATTTGCTAGATTTAAATAGCCAATAGTTATTATAAATACTAATAGAAATAAGCCAAGTGTTTTTTGTATATTTTTCATTAATCTTTCTTTGTTTTTTTGTTATGCAATTATAGTACAATACGCTTATAAAATAGATAAGTGAAATATATGAACCGTAGAGACTTTTTAACAACTGCAACAGCAACTTCTGCAGCCTTAGCCTTAAGTGCTTGTAATGATACAAATCGTCAAGCAATAGACTACTCAAAACATCCACAAATAAAAGATAAAGCTAAAAAACGAGTATATGTAAAT
The DNA here is from genome assembly GCA_964652355.1 of uncultured Sulfurimonas sp. Taxonomy (GTDB): domain Bacteria; phylum Campylobacterota; class Campylobacteria; order Campylobacterales; family Sulfurimonadaceae; genus Sulfurimonas. The sequence continues at coordinate 2,567 of CAZZAZ010000094.1, forward strand.
AAAAATAAAAAAACTATTATAAAATTAGCAACTTCATGGCCTGCACATTTTCCTATTATGGGTACGGGTGTAGAGAAGTTCGCACAGCGTATAAAGGATGTTAGTGGTGGAAGCCTAGAGATAAAAATATATGCTAAAAATGTATTGGTCCCTGCCCTAGCTGTTTTTGATGCAGCTAGCTCTGGTCAAATTGATGCTTTTCATTCTGGACCATATTATTGGAAAGGTAAAAATTCTGCTTTTTCACTTTATAGTGGTTTACCTTTTGGTTTTACTTCCGAAGAGATAAACTCATGGATGCTGTTTGGTGGAGGTTATGAGCTTTGGCGTGAGCAATACGATAAGTATAACTTATATCCATTTATGGGTGGTAATACAAATATTCAGATGGGTGGATGGTTTAGAAAGCCTATAAATTCTTTAGAGGATATGCAAGGTCTTAAGATGCGCATACCTGGTCTTGGCGGTGAAGTATTTGCTAAGATGGGGGTAAACCCAATTTTACTTCCTGCTGGTGAAATATATACATCACTAGAGCGTGGAGTTATTGACGCAACAGAATGGGTTGGACCTGCGCTTGATATTAAGATGGGTTTTTATAAGGTAGCACCATATTATTATTCTGGTTGGCATGAACCTGGTTCAATACTTGAGCTTACTTTCAATAAACAATCTTGGTCCAAGCTTGGATTTGAACATCAGTCAATGATTGAAGTATGTTCAAGTGAAATGAATTCAAATATGACATATGAGTTTCATCGTGAAAATATTGTAGCACTTAAAAAGTTAAAAGAGTTAAATATAAAAATACATCAATTTCCTAAAGATGTCATGAGTGAAGGTAAGAAAGCTTTAACTACTGTTGTATCTGAGTTGAGCTCTAAAAATAAGGACTTTTTAAAAGTATATAAGTCGATAAAGAGCCACTTAGACCTCTCTAAAGAGTGGAGTGATGCGAGTTTAAGATATTTTTTGAATGAAAGATAATATGGATAGTTTTTTTAAATTTTTTATAAAAAGTATAACGATAATAGTTTTACTTAAAAGTATTGCCTTTGCCTTTGTTATTGGAAGTATAGTTGATAAAATAAGCTTAAAACCAATTTTAAATGCTACTGTTAGCGATTCTAATAAGAGCGTGAAAACAGATAAAAATGGTATTTTTAATCTTGATAGTGAAGAGGAGTTATTTCATATAAAAGCTATTGGCTATAAAAGATTTTCATTTAAAAAAGATTTCAATACTAAAATCATAAAACTAGAACCTATTGTAATAAAAGCTTTGTATCTATCTTTTTGGCATACAAGCGTGAACTCTAGTAGAAGAAAACAATTAATAGAAATTATAGATAAAACTGAAGTTAATGCTATTGTGATGGATGTAAAAAATGAGTATGGTTCTACCTCATATAAAACATCAGTAGAAAAAGCAAATAGTTATGGTGCTTATAAAAAAAGAACAAATAGAGATATAAAAGAATTTATTCAATTAATGAAAGAAAAAAATATTTACACTATTGCAAGAATTGTTACTTTCAAAGATGAGTTGCAAGCTTCAAATAATCAAGATTATGCAATAAAAAAACAAGATGGTAGTATTTGGCGAAATCATGATGACATGGCATGGGTTGATCCATTTGATAAAAGAAGCCATGACTACACAATTGCTATCGCTGAGGATGCAGCAAAAGTAGGATTTGATGAGATCAACTTTGATTATATTAGATTTCCTGCAAAAAAAGATTTAAAATTATCAAAAGAGAACACTCAAGAAAATAGACTAAAAGCTATAGAAGGTTTTTTAAAAAGTGCACAAAGTAAACTTCGCCCATATGGTGTCTTTATATCAGTTGATACATATGGAAATATCTGCTGGGTAAAAAATGATGTAGGTATTGGTCAAAAGATAGAATCTTTAGCTAAGTATGCAGATTATCTAGCACCTATGCTTTACCCTTCTGGTTTTGCTAAAGGTTCATTTAGATTTAAAAATCCATCTGAACACCCTTACGAAGTTATATTTAGAAGTGTAAGCAAAACTAAATTATTAATAGACTCTAAAAGGGTTAGACCTTGGTTGCAATATTTTAAAGATTATGCACACTCTAAAAAACGTTATAGAAAGTTAGAGATAAATGCTCAAATGAGAGCTACTTGTGATACGAAAACAAATGGTTGGATGATGTGGTCACCATCTAGTAGATACCATTTAAACTATTTTGCTCAAGAACACGAATAATTATTTAATTGTTTGTTTAAAAGCTTAGAGTTTGGCATATATAATTCTAAAAATGAGTGAAAGTTTTTAGAGTGGTTCATATGAACTAAATGTGCTAATTCATGTACTATCACATAGTCTATAAGCTCTTTAGTTGTTTGATAAAGATAAAGATTTAGTGTAACTACCTTTTTCGAACTACAGCTTCCCCAGCGTCTTCTCATTCTTCTAAACTTTAACTCATTATATTCTAGTTTCATTTTTTGAGATAAAAATTCAACTCTTAGTTTCATATACTCTTTCGCTTCATCAACATCTAAAGTATCTTTATCAATGTAAATTTTACTTTTGGATTCTATAAGTTTTTTTCTTATCCAAAGCTCTTTAGCATATAAAAGTTCATTTATATAAGTGTTTGAAACTCTTGATGTTTTTAAGTAAATTTTACCATCAGATATACTAATGTAAGAGTTTTTAAGTTTAGGTTTTTTTATATGGTTTATCTCTAAACCATTAAAATAAATTTTAGATGTACTCAATAGGGTCGTTTACTCCAGCCATTTTAAAACCATTTAGTCTAAGTCTACAGCTATCACAAACTCCACAAGCTTTATCTTCATTTTTATAACAAGACCATGTTAAATGTAAAGGTGCTTGTATATCAAGAGACTTTTGAACTATTTGTGATTTTTTGAGATTTACAAGTGGCATAGAGATTGTTATATTTGTTTCATCTTTAGTACCTAAGTTTATAGAGTTTTGCATACTATTTATGTACTCACTTCTACAATCTGGATAACCGCTACTATCCTCTTCTACTACACCAATACTTATAACACTAGCACCCTCTTTTTCAGCAATAGCAGCTGCCATACTTAAAAATATACCATTTCTAAAAGGTACATAAGTTACTGGTACACCCGCTTCTATCCCACCCGTAGGTACATCTATACTTTTGTCAGTTAATGCTGAAGCACCAAGTTGTTTGAAGAAGTCTAAATTCAACACATACCTACTTGCCACATCTAAGTCATCACAGATGTTATTAAAAGATTCTAGTTCTTTATTTTGTGTGCGCTGATCATAGTTAAAATGTACAGCAATTACTTCGTAACCATCTTTTTTTATCATATATGCACTAAGAGTTGAGTCCATTCCACCACTCATAATACATACTGCTTTTTTTATACTTGAATTCATAAAAAGATTTTAACATATTTTTTTAATCTTTATTAAAAGAAAATAGGAATATAATGTAGTTAATAGAAAAAACATATATAAAAGGATTTATTATGGGTGTATCATCAGTATCTAACTCGTCGGCTCCAGTATCTGCTCCTATAGAGGCGCAAAAAAAGGCTACTGAAGTTCAAGAAAGACAGGTTTCACAACTATTAGAAAGTGCGAATGAGCAATCAAAACAAGTTTCTTCACAAAAAACAGGCGTTGGTAGCAATCTTAACCTTACAGCTTAATTTATACTTTTTTACTTATCTAATTCGATATAATTGCGTTTATGATTGAATTAGATAACCAGACCTCTTTTGTAGTTGATTTAACTACGCTAACACTTATCACAGACTCTCTTACACAAAAAGATATAGAACTTATTGTGACCACAAGCCAAGAGATGAAAATAATTAACTTAGAGCATAGAAATATTGATAAAGATACAGATGTGCTTAGTTTTCCATACGAAGATATGCCTATGGCTCCACTTGGAAGTATAGTTATATGTATAGAGCATGTTCAAGATAAAGCAAAAGATTTAGGACATAGTGAAAATGATGAGTTTATTCTATTGTTTATACATGGTCTTTTACACCTTTTAGGGTATGACCATGAAGTAGATAATGGTGAAATGAGAGATGAGGAAAGCAGACTCATACAAAAGTTTAATTTACCAAGTAGTTTAATAGTAAGGAATGATGGATAATGGATTTTTTAATATTTATAGTCTCTATGGCTGTTTTGATATATGGAGCTGACTTTATCATAAAAGAATCAGAGAGAATAGCTCTTCACTTTAATATTTCACATTTTGTTATTGGGGCTACGCTTATAGCTTTTGGTACATCTTTACCTGAGATGGCAGCATCGGTTATGGCTTCTTCTGCTGGGAAAAGCGATATGGCGGTTGCAAATGTTGTTGGAAGTGTAATCTTTAATATAGTCCTTGTACTTGGTATTGTATTTTTTATAGCAAAAGAGATGAATCCTTCTCGTAATTTATTTGCAAAAGACAGTGCTTGGATAATTGTCCCTGTAGTTTTATTTTTTATAATGATTCAAGATGGTGAAATAAGCAGAATAGATGGTATTTTATACCTTTTAGTAATGGTATCTTACCTTATATTTTTATTTACAGATTCAAAAGAGGATTTAGAGGGCGAAATAGACGATAGTTTAACAAGTGAGAAGTTTAATTGGTTTAAAACTGTAGCTTTGCTAAGCATAGGTTTTATTTTAACTATTGGTGGAGCAAATTTTGTTATAGAGAGCGGTACAAATATCGCAAGAGTATTTGGTATTAGTGAGTGGATTATTGGAATTTTTTTAATTTCACTTGGTACATCATTACCTGAATTAGTAGTGTCTCTTGTAGCTATAAAAAAAGGTAATGCTGAGATGAGTATTGGTAATATTATTGGTTCAAATGTAGCAAATTTTTCTATGGT
>CAZZAZ010000095.1:0-7379 GCA_964652355.1 uncultured Sulfurimonas sp.
AGACTAAAGGAGATCATCACTGATGACAGAAAAAGTTAAAGTACACGAAATTGCAAAAGAGCTAGGTATCGCTTCAAAAGATGTTATTAAAAAAGCTTCAGAGATGGGTATAGAGCTTAAATCAGCACAAAGTTCAGTTACAATGGAACAAGCTGAGGGCTTAGCAAATTTTATTATAAATGGCGAGGCGTCTACTGAGAGTGAAAAACCAGTAACTCCTGAACCTAAAAAAGTAAAAAGTGATACTTCAAAAAAAGAAGAAACTCCTAAAGTGGAAACTCCTGAAGAAGAAACTAAAGATACAATAGAACCTTTAAAAGAAGAGAAACCAGAAGCTAAATCTGAAAAAATTGAAGATAAAACTACAACAGACAATGTAGATGAGCCTAAAAAAGAAGAAGTTAAAGTGGAAACTAAAGAAGAGGTTAAAGTGGAAACTAAAGAAGTTAAGCCACAAAAGCCTAGTCTTATAAAAATTGTTCAGCCGCGTATTATTAAAAAATCTGGTTTAAAAATTGTCAAAAAGAAAAGACCAAAAGTAGAAGAGACATATAGTGCTCCTATGAAAAATGCATCAGTATCATCATATGGAAAGATGTCTGCTGAAGTTTTAGAAGAGTTAGCACAAAAGAAAAGATCTAGATCATCTTCATCTACTGCAAGAAAGCAAGAACAAGGTAAGAGGATGGATATCTTCGGTGGTTCTATGAGTGATGTATCTATGGATATTGATGATCAAGTTACTTTACTTGATTTAAACTCAACTGAACGTGCACCATTACCTGTTGAGGAACCTAGAAAACCTAGACAACCAAGACCAGCTGGTAGAAATGCTAACAAAAAACAAGCACCACGTGGTAGAAGAGTATCTCGTGATAAACGTAAAAAATATGCAAAAGTAACTCAAGAAGATGAAATTGTAACTCATGTTGAGATTCCAGAAGATATTCGTGTTTATGAGTTTGCTGAGAAACTAAATCGTCCAATTTCTGATGTTATTAAGGTTTTATTTGACCTTGGTATGATGATGACAAAAAATGATTTCCTTGGAAATGATGAGATTGAAATCTTAAGTGAAGAGTTTGAAGTTGAAGTTACAATTATTGATCCTAAGGATGAATTTACTCATACAGTTGAAGATATTGAAGAGGATCCAGATGCTACTGAGAGACCTCCAATTATAACAATAATGGGTCATGTTGATCATGGTAAGACATCTCTTCTTGATGCTATTCGTGATGCAAAAGTTACAGATGGTGAAGCTGGTGGAATTACTCAGCACATTGGTGCATACACAATTACTCATAATAAAAAAGATATCACTTTTATAGATACTCCTGGTCATGCAGCGTTCTCTCATATGCGTCAACGTGGTACTGATATTACAGATATTATTATCATAGTGGTTGCAGCTGATGATGGTGTTAAACCTCAAACTGAAGAGGTTATCAAACTTGCTAAAGAATCTGGTGCTCCAGTTATTGTTGCACTAAACAAAATGGATAAAGAAACAGCTCAACCAGACTTAGTTAAAGGTCAAATGGCTGAACGTGATATGAATCCAACGGATTGGGGTGGGGATGTTGAGTTTATTCCTGTTTCTGCAAAATCAGGAATGGGTATTGATGATTTACTAGAAAATATTCTTTTAACTGCAGAAGTACTAGAACTAAAAGCTAACAAAGATGCACTTGCTAAAGCTGCTGTTGTTGAAGCATCAGTAGAAAAAGGTCGTGGACCAGTAGCTACTGTTATTGTTCAAAATGGTACACTTAAAGTTGGAGATTATGTAGTTTGTGGTTCAGCTTCTGGTCGTGTTAAAGCACTTATAGATGAAAATAACAAACAAATAAAAACTCTTTTACCATCTCACACTGCTCAAGTTGCAGGGCTTAGTGAAGTTCCAGCGTCTGGTGAAGTAATGACGGTAATGTCAAGTGATAAAGAAGCAAAAGAGTACGCTCTAAAACGACATGAATACGACAGACATAAAGAACTTTCTCACTCTACTAAATCAAGCTTAGAAGATATGACAGCTATGATTAAAGAGGGTAAACTTAAATCTCTTAAAGTTGTACTTAAAACAGATGTTCATGGTACTCTTGAAGCTCTTAAAACTTCACTAAATGAACTTAGAAATGAAGAGGTTAAGATTGATGTTATCTCTACCGGTGTTGGTGGAATTACAGAAAATGATGTTGAACTAGCAAGTGCAAGTGAAAACTGTATCTTACTAGGGTTTAATATTCGTCCAACTGGTTCAGTTAAAGCGTTAGCTAAGCAAAGAGGGATTGAGATTAGAAACTACTCAATTATCTATCAACTACTTGATGATGTAACAGCAATGCTTACAGGTATGATGGAAACTAAATATGATGAAGAAAATACTGGTCAAGCTGATGTTAAAGATACTTTCAAAACTCCAAAAGGTATGATTGCTGGTTGTGTGGTTGTTGATGGAAGACTTATCCGCGGCGGTCTTGTTCGTGTTATTCGTGAAGGTGTTGTTATATTTGAAGGTGAACTTACTTCACTTAAACGATTTAAAGATGATGTTGAAGAGATTGGTAACGGTTATGAATGTGGTGTTGGTATCAAAGGTTATAACGATGTTATCGTTGGTGATGTTATTGAAACATTCAAAAGAGTTAAACAAAAACAAGCTTTATAAGATACTATAATGACTGAAGCACAGATAAAACTTAAAAGGACAGAGTCTCTTTTAGCAGAGTTAATACCTGAAGCACTTGGTTCATTGAATGATAAAAGACTTCATGAACTTGATGTTCTTGAAGTTAAATGTTCTCGTGGAAAAAGTGATGCAAAAGTTTACCTTAATCCAAAAGATTTAGATGAGCAAGCTAAACGAGACTATCTAAAACTTGCTCGTAAAGTACGTCCAATAGTTGAAACATTTTGTTTAAAAGATCAAGGTTGGTATAAATGTCCAACCTTAACTTTTGTGTTTGATGAGCAGTTGGAAAAATCTAAAAAGATAGAAGAACTTTTCAAAAAAATTGCTAAAAAATCTGGAGATGAAGTATGAGTTTAGAGAGCGATATTAATTCATTTGTTAATTCAGTTGACTTAGAACTATATGATACAAGTATAGTTTCTGAAGGTGAAGAGACGATTTTTCGTGTTAGTGTACTTTCTCGTGAAGTTGAAGATGGTAAAAGAAAAGGTGTAAGCCTTGATGCTTGTGTAGAATTAACTCACATGATTTCACCATTACTTGACGTTACTCCACCAGTATCAGGTGATTATAGACTTGAAGTTGGTAGTCCTGGCATAGAGCGTAAATTAGCTACAGTTGCTCAATTTTCTATGAGTATTGGTGAAAAAATCTCACTTTTGCTTGAAGATAAAAGTAAAATAAAAGCTATACTTACAAAAGTTGAAGATTCTAAAATATTTTTTGAAATTGACGGTGAAGAAAATTCTGTTGATTTTGGTGAAATAGCAAAAGCAAAAACTTATTTTGAATGGTAATAAACACTAACTTTTATATGTCTCTTGCCCTTAAAGAGGCTTGGAAATATCAAGGTTTAACTTATCCAAATCCTGCTGTTGGGTGTTGTGTTGTCTCCGGCAATGGTAAAATACTTTCGGTTGAAGCTCATAAAAAAGCAGGAACTCCACATGCAGAAGTCTTAGCACTTCAATCTGCCTACTATAAACTTACATCTGATGAAGCTATTTTGCAACTTAATAGATCCAATGATATCCACGACTTTTTACTACTAAAACATAATGATATTTTTAAAGAGTGTTTAATTTATACAACACTAGAGCCATGTGCAAGTATTGCTAAGACACCAGCCTGTTCAAATTTATTAACAAAACTAAAACTAAAAAAAGTATACATTGGCTCATCAGATTCAACACAAAGTGATTTTTCTTTTAATGCAGAGTTTGGAGTTTTAAAAAAAGAGTGTGATGATTTACTTCAACCATTTAACCTTTGGCAAAAGAAAAATTTTGTATTTTTCAAATGGGCGCAAAGATTAAACGGTACTACTGATGATGGAGTTATAACATCAAAAGAGACTAGAAAACTAACTCACGGTATGCGTGATGTTTGTGATTTACTAGTAGTTGGTGGAAATACTGTAAGAGTGGATAGACCAACCTTAGATGCAAGAGATGTAGATGGAAAAGCTTCAGATATTTTGATATATTCAAGGCAAAAAGAGTTTGACAAATCAGCTCCACTTTTTAATGTAAAGAATAGAAAAGTGATAATAAGTGATAGTCTAGATGAGTTAGATAATTATAAAAATATTATGATAGAGGGTACATCAAATATGTACGCCTTAACGAAAGAAAAAGTCGATTATTATTTGTGCTATATTGCTCCGAAGTTTGGTGGTAATGCAAAGTTTGAAACTAATGATGATAAATTTGAAATTTTAAATATACAAAAAGAACATCAAGATATAATATCGTGGATGAAACAAAGGAAATAATTTTGAGTAGTACTGGTAAACAAAATACACAAAAGCAAGAAAAGATCGTATCAATGTTTGATAATATCGCACCAACTTACGATACAGCAAATCGTGTTATGAGTATGGGTGTTGATAAATCATGGAGACGTAAAGCTTGTGATTTGTCTTATGAATTTTATGCAAAAGGTTCAATAGACACAATAGCAGATATTGCTTGTGGAACTGGCGATATGATGGATTTTTGGAAAAAAAGAGCTGAAGTTAATGGTGTAGCTATTGGTGAAATTGTTGGAGTTGATCCATCTGTTGGTATGGTTAATGTAGCTCGTGAAAAATATCCTAAGTTCAATTATCATATCTCTAAAGCGACAGAGATTCCACTTAAAGATGAAAGTGTAGATATTTTAAGTATCACTTATGGAATCCGTAATGTTATTGAGCGTACTAAAGCCTTGGATGAGTTTAACCGTGTACTTAAAAAAGATGGACTTGTAGTTATTTTAGAGTTTATGAAAAATGAAAATCCATCAGCTATTGCAAAACTTATGAATTTTTATACAAACAAAATACTTCCGAAAGTTGGTGGTTTTATATCTAAAAACCTAGAAGCTTATGAGTATTTACCAAACTCAATAGAAGATTTTTCAACAGTAGCAAATATGCAAAATGAACTTGAAAATGCTGGTTTTGAGATGCTTTACACAAAAAGCTTTTCTATGGATATTTCAACTTTACTTATTGCTAGAAAAAAATAAAATAATATAAAGATTTAATGTGAATATTTTAAATGTTTCATCATTAAATGAACAAATCAAAACTGTCCTAGAATCAACATTTTCTCGTGTGTTGGTTGAAGGAGAACTATCTCGCATAACTTTTCACAACTCTGGACATATCTACTTTACTTTAAAAGACAAAGATTCTGCAATCTCTGCTGTGATGTTTCGTGGAAATGCAACAAAGTTAAAGTTTCAACTCAAAGAGGGGATGAAAGTTGTCTTAGATGGGGCAATTACACTTTATAAACCTCGTGGAACCTACCAGATAAATTGTTTCTCTATCGAGCCATCAGGTCAGGGTGCTTTGGCTTTGGCTTATGAGCAGTTAAAGCAAAAACTTTTTGATAAGGGGTATTTTGCTTCAGAGAGAAAAAAACAACTTCCAAAATATCCTAGAAAAATTGCTCTTATAACCTCTGCTACTGGTGCCGCTCTTCAAGATATGCTTCGTGTAGCTAACAACAGATATAAATTACTAAATATTGATATATTTGATGTGCTTGTTCAAGGTGAAAGTGCTTCCATATCAATAGCAAATGCTATAAGTGTAGCTGATATAAAAGAGTATGATATTATTGTTGTTGGTCGTGGTGGTGGAAGTATAGAAGATTTATGGGCATTTAATGAAGAGATAGTTGCAGATGCAATTTTTAATGCAAACACTCCAATAGTTTCTGCTGTTGGACATGAAATAGATAATGTTATCAGTGATTTTTGTGCAGATTTACGCGCACCAACTCCATCGGCAGCTATGGAGATGATATTACCTGATTCAAATGAACTTTTGATGAATTTAGATTCTTTTTCAAGTCAGTTTACTCAAGTGTTAAATCAAAAAATATTTAATAAAAACCAAGAACTAAAACATCTATATAGTGCTTATGAACAGCACTCTATTGAAAAAAAAATAACTTTAAAACTCCAAGAGATTAATCAACTTAAAGACTCACTTCACCAAAGTCTAAATTTTAAGATACAAAACTTTAAAAGAGATGTGAACTCTGTAAAACAACAATACCCTCAAGCCATAGATACATTATTGAGTGTTGCGCAAAATCAAGTAAAAGTACTAAAGGATATGTTAGAATCCAACCATCCAAAACATAAAAATAAAAAGGGCTTTGCGCAGATTTCACAAAATTCAAAAGTTATTGACATAGCATCTTTAAAAGTAGATGATGTTTTTGATATTATGAGTGATAAGATGAAAATCTCTGCAAAAGTCCTAAATAAACAAAATATATAGGAATTATTATGGCATATCCAGCATTTTTTGACACAGTACCAACAATAAAAGTACAAGATCCACTTTCAGATATACTAGGTGCATTTGAAGATGGTATCTATGAGTTTAACTTTTTAGAGATAGTTAAATCAGCAGGGCACTCTTGTCCGACAGTAGCAGGTGCTTACCTTATCACACTTCAAGCTTTAAAAGCTTTGTATCCAGATGAGATGATTGTTCGTGGAAATATTGGCGTTGAGTTTAAGGAAGACCTTGAAGATGGTGTAGCTGGTGTTATATCAAATGTTGTTACACAAATAACTGGTGCTACTGATAAAAGTGGTTTTAAAGGTTTAGGTGGACAACATGCTAGACACTCTTTAATGATTTTTAACTCAGAAATTAGTTCATCTGCAAGATTTACAAGAGTTGATAACCAAAAATCAGTAGATGTTTTTTATGATCCATCATCGGTTGCTCCAAATCCGGCTATGGGTCCATTAATGCAAAAGATTATGGGTGGTGTTGCTTCAAATGAAGAGCGTAAAGAGTTTGGAGAGATTTGGCAAGACAGAGTTAAAAGAATATTTGAAAATATTGATGGTGTTACTAAGGTAATAGAGCTAGGCTAGCTCTATTATAAATTATTTTAAAATAAGTTCTGGAAAGTAAGTATGAAGAGTTACAGCAGTTGTAGCTGTTAACTTTTTCATAAGTCTATCAAACTTATCTTCTTTGTTCCATACAGGAGTCTCTACCCCACTTAGTATAGCTACGCGCTCTTTTGCATCATATGAAACTCCAACTGAGTCGATTAAACCAACATCTTTCGCTTGAGATGCTGTAAATATATGAGCATTTGCATAAAAATCACGCTTTTTAATATCTAAGCCTCTAGCATCAGCAACATCTTGTGTAAACATA
>CAZZAZ010000096.1:0-7283 GCA_964652355.1 uncultured Sulfurimonas sp.
AGCTGTTTATCCATATACATCTTGGGATGCTTCTTGGATTCATATTGGTTTTGAGAACTCTTCAACTGCTGTTGCAGGTGCTGAAGCAATGTATAAGTCACTAAAAACAAAAGGTCGTTTAAAGCAACCAGATCGTAATCCTAAGTTCGTAGCTTTTGGTGGAGATGGTTCATCTTATGACATCGGTTTTCAGTGGATTTCTGGTTGTATGGAGCGTAATCATGATATGATGTATGTAGTTCTAGATAATGAGGTATATGCAAATACTGGTGGACAACGTTCATCTTCAACTCCTATTGGTTCATCTGCTACAACTTCACCAGCAGGTTCTCATTCTTATGGTGAAAAGATGAATAAAAAAGATATGATGGGAATCATGGCTGCTCATAATATTCCATATGCTGCACAGGTTGCACCAAACAAATGGAAAGATATGGTTAAAAAAATCCAAAAAGGTTTTGCAACTGAGGGTGCAGTATTTATTAATGCAGTATCTCCATGTACAACTGAGTGGAAATTTGATCCAAAAGATACTATGATGCTTACTGATTTAGCAACTGACTCATTAGTATTTCCATTATATGAAGTAATCAATGGTAAAGAATTTAATATTACTTATAGACCAAAAAATGTTGTTCCAGTTGAAGAGTACTTAGCTGCACAAGGACGTTTTAAGCACCTTTTTAAAGATGAGTATAAGTACTTAATTAAAGAATGGCAAGAGCGTGTAGATGAAAACTGGTCATACCTACAACGCCGTGAAGAAGCAAAAGTTTAAAACTTCTAGCTTCGGCACATCTTGCGTCCAACTCAATTGCGGCAGGCTACAGCCTAGCCTTTAATTGAGTTGAACACAATCTATATCAAATCTAAAACTTTTCAATTATTAATTAACTAAACCCTTTCAACAAATAATCAAATTATTTTGCTAAAATACTCTTAATTAAAATTAAGGAATTTTTACCATGCCATTATTAGATTCATTTACAGTAGACCACACAATCATGCCAGCTCCAGCAGTTCGTAAAGCAAAAGGTATGAAATCTCCATCAGGTGATGATATCACAGTTTATGACCTTCGTTTTGTAAAACCAAACAAAGATATTCTTTCATCAGAAGGTATCCATACCTTAGAACATTTGTTTGCTGGTTTTATTCGCGAGCATTTAAATTCTAAAAAAGTTGAAATTATTGATGTTTCGCCTATGGGTTGTCGCACAGGTTTTTACATGTCAGTTCTTGGTAAGCCAAAAGAATCAAAAGTAGCTGCAGCTTGGTTACTTGCTATGGAAGATGTTCTTAAAGTAAAACATAAAAAAGATATTCCAGAGTTAAATAAATATCAATGTGGTACATATAAAATGCACTCACTAAAAGATGCAAAAAATATTGCAAAAAATATACTTAAAAAAGGTGTTGGGATTATGAACAACAAATCTTTAAAACTAGACCTAAAAAAAGTTGGACAAAAATAGTATGTATATCTTACTTCCATTAGATTCTGAAAACATAGAGGAAGCTAAACTAACAAAACTAGATGATGTTAAAGTTTGGGGACAGATGAAAGTTGAAGATGGAACTATGAAGTCTATCAATTTTGCTAAAGAAAAGACTGATTTTAAAGATTTTTCAGAATGTGTAGTGGTTGCTAATGATAACGAATATGTTTGGCCTTTTATGGAGCTGTCTATGATGGTTTTGGTAGCACATACCCAAAGATATATAGAAGATATTGTAGAAGCTTATCTTTTTAAAGAACTTCATGATTTGGCATACTAAGTCAGTAAATATATGAATTTAGATAAATTTAGAGAGCTATTTACTCCATTGCCTGGTAATCATTACCTTCAAGTTACAAGTCAAGAAAATGAGATGACTATAGTCTTAAAAGAGCTGATGGCTAAAGTAGATGGTAAGTTAAATATTGCTCTATATAATGAGGATAATCTAAAACTAAATCAACCATTTCGTGCAGTCCCTCGTGACCATGACAATGTAATATTAACAGATATTTTTTCAAGCCATGAAAACCAAGATATGCTTATAAAGCTCTCATACTTAACTCTCGCAAATACTGCAAATATTATAATCATTGAAAAAAAAGGCTTACTTGATGTTGCAGCTATCTTGGTAAAGTTAGAAGCATTCGAGTTTCGTTCACCCAATCATATAGATATGATTGATGGTTATGACTTAGTTATTGCAAAAAAGATGCATATGTGGGGTAATGGTCTTTAAAATGCTTTTTGATACAACTACACATACTATGACTCTAAGTGATGACGGAACATATACAGCTTATTCAGCAGAGTACGATGAGCATTATCATTCCACTAAAGATGGTGCTTTAAAAGAATCACTTTTAAAACATGTTATCCCAACTTTCAAAATTAAACAAAATCAAAAAGAGATAAATATTTTAGATATTTGTTTTGGTTTAGGTTTTAATACTTTAGCTACATTGTATTATCACAAGCAAAATCACTTAACTTGTGCCCTTAATATCTTTTCACCAGAACTAGATGAAAAACTTATAAGTTCACTAAATAATTTTACTTATCCAAAAGAGTTTGAGAAGTTTATAGATATTATAAAAGAGTTGGTAGAAAATAAAATATACAAAGATGATATCTTTAGTATTGAACTTTTTGTTGGAGATGCAAGAGACTACATCAAAAAATTTGATAATCACTTTGACATAGTATATCAAGATGCTTTTTCACCATCAACAAATCCTATTCTTTGGACCAAAGAGTATTTCGCAGATATAAGAGATGCTATGAAAAAAGATGGAGTTTTGAGTACCTACTCAACTGCTTTTCGCACTCGCTTGGCATTGTATGAAAATAATTTTAATATTTATCTAAACACAGGTAAAGAGTTTAGAACGGCTACTTTAGCATCTCAAGTTTTACTAGATACTTATGAACTTGTAGATATGAAACATAAAA
This sequence comes from uncultured Sulfurimonas sp., assembly GCA_964652355.1. Taxonomy (GTDB): domain Bacteria; phylum Campylobacterota; class Campylobacteria; order Campylobacterales; family Sulfurimonadaceae; genus Sulfurimonas. The sequence goes on from CAZZAZ010000096.1 coordinate 2,952, forward strand.
TATCTTGTAACCTAGATAAAAAATCTTTGAGAGATTAGTAACTAGAGTTAATCGCGTCAACTTCATTCCAAGACAAAGATGAAGTGCTTTTACTCTGGTGTGAGATGATATGAGCTACATATCTAGCAAACATATCTGTCTCAATATTTACTTTGGAACCTTTTTTATAGTTTTTAAAAAGTGTCTCTTTCATAGTTATTGGTATGATTGTTAAACGAAAGCTATCAGCCATAACATCATTGACAGTCAAGCTTACACCGTCGATCGTAATTGATCCTTTGGGAATTATGTAAGTGATAAACTTTTTATCTACTTTTATAAAGAGATCATAAGAGTTACCTAGATTTTTTATACCAGTAACTTCCCCGATACAATCAACATGACCTTGAACAATATGACCTTCAAATCTATCACCCATTTTCATAGCAGGTTCTATATGGACTTCATTTTTGTAGTTTTGAATAGCTAAAACTTTTTGGCTCTCAGGTGAAAGTTCTACACTAAAACCATCGTTGGAAAGTTTTGTAACACTTAAGCATGCTCCATTGATAGCGATAGAGTCGCCAAGTTCAGGTTTATGAGAAGATTTTATACTAAGCTCACTTCCTGAAAAACTTTTAACTTTTGCGATTTCTCTGATTAATCCTGTAAAAATGTGAACTCCTTAAAAAACTATTTGACCAGCTTCTTGCATATTTTTTATAATCTCTTTTGCTTTTGTATGACCTTTGTATGCAGCTTTTCTACAATAATCAAGCGCTTTATCATGGTCTTGTTCACAACCATAACCTTGGTCATATAGTTGACCAAGATTATAAAGTCCTTCAGCTAAACCGCCATCAGCTGCACGAGAGAAACATAAAAAGCATCTATCTCTATCTTGCTCTACTCCATGACCATCTTTATATAAAACACCTAGGTTGTTAAAACTCTCTAAGTGTCCGCGTTTAGCTCCCTCTTCGTACCAAAAAGCAGCCTCAGAGTAGTTTTGCAGACAACCAAGTCCACGCTCAAGCATAAGTGCTACTTCATACATAGCTGGAGGAACTTCGCGAGTAGCTGCTTCCATATACAAATCGTGTGCTTTAAATTGATCAGTTTGCACCTTACATAAACCATTCATATATATTATTGCTAAATTAAAAAGTGCATATGGTTGTTTAAGTTCAGCACCTTTTGTGTACAGTTCAAATGCTTTTTCATCATTTATTTCGCAACCTTGCCCTTTTTGATACATAAATCCGAGCGAAGTAATTGCATCGGCATTTCCTTCATCTGCTAGCTTTGTGTAAAGCTCAAAGGCTGTTGTAAAATCTTGTTTATTATATGCTTCATGTGCTTTTTCTATCATAATTATTAAAAACCCTAGTTAATTTTCTTTATCTGATGCAAATTATACTTAAAAATGATAAAATTCGACTAATAAAAAATATGGAACATTTATGAATTATGATATTGTAATTATTGGTGGTGGTCATGCTGGTGTTGAGGCCTCACTTTCATCTGCTAGAATGGGTAACAAAACTCTTCTTATCTCTATGCTTGTAGAAAATGTAGGTGCAACTTCTTGTAACCCTGCTGTTGGTGGTTTAGCAAAAGGACATTTAGTTCGTGAGCTTGATGCACTTGGTGGCGAAATGGGTCTTATTACTGATGAAGCCGGCATACAATTTCGCATACTTAATCAAACAAAAGGTCCGGCAGTTCGTGGAAGTCGTGCTCAAATAGATATGGATAAGTATAGAGTTATTGCTAGAAATACTATACTAAACACAAAAAATCTAAATCTTGCCCAAGAAACAGCAGAATCTTTAATAATTGAAGATAATGTAGTAAAGGGAGTTAAAACAGATTTACTAAACGAGTATATGGCTAAAAAAGTAATAATCACTTCTGGTACATTTTTAAATGGAATTATCCATATTGGCGAAGTTCAAAAAAAAGGTGGTCGCTATGGTGAAGAGAGAAGTGAAGGGCTTTGTGCTTCACTTAAAAATGATGCAGGATTAAACTTAGCAAGACTAAAAACTGGAACTTGTGCGAGAATAGATAGTTCAACTATTGACTTTTCTGTAATGGAAGAGCAGGGTGGGGATGAGCTTCCAAGTCCTTTTTCTTTTCGTACAGATAGAGATGAATTTCGTAAAAGCAAAAAACAACTTCCATGTTATATAGCTTATACAAATGAGACTACACATGAGATAATTTCTTCAAACTTTTATCGTGCACCTCTCTTTACTGGTCAAATCGAGGGAAAATCACCTCGTTATTGCCCGTCTATCGAAGATAAAGTTAGTAAATTTGCAGACAAAGATAGACATCATCTTTTCATAGAGCCACAAACTATGGACAATACTGAGTGCTACATAAATGGTCTTTCAACTTCTCTACCTCCAGAAGTTCAACGAGATATGATTAAGTCGGTGAAAGGACTTGAGAACGCAAAAATTGTCCGTTATGGATATGCAATAGAGTATGACTTTGTTGACCCTCGAGAACTTAAACACTCCCTAGAGACTAAAAAAATCAGCGGACTTTATTGTGCAGGACAGATTAACGGAACTACTGGTTATGAAGAAGCAGCAGCTCAAGGACTGATGGCTGGGATAAATGCTTCACTTTCATTGCAAGAAAAAGAGCCTTTAGTACTGCGTCGTGATGAAGCATACATTGGTGTATTGATAGATGATTTAGTAACAAAGGGAACTAACGAGCCTTACCGTATGTTTACTTCTCGTGCAGAGTACAGACTTTTACTTCGTGAAGAGAGTGCTGATACTAGGCTTGGAAAATATGGTTACGAACTTGGACTTTTAAGTGAAGAAGAAAATGAAAGAATTATTCTTAAAAATCAACAGATTCAGGATGGCTTAAAAACTTTACTAGAAAAAACTTTCACACCAAACAAAGAGTTTAATGAGTTTTTAGCAACTATTGATGAAGAACCGATAAAAGATATTCAAACAGCCCAACAACTTGTTGCCAGAAAGTCGTTTGATATACAAAAAATGATAAAGTTAGTTCCAGAATTTGATAAACATGATGCATATATCCAAGAAGAGATTTTAGTTGAGGGTAAATACTACCGTTATATCATTAAGCAAAGTGATGAGATAAGAAGAATGAAAAAATATCTTAAGATTAAAATTCCTGAAAGTTTTGATTTTACTAAGGTTAGTGGACTCTCAAATGAGATAGTTGAAAAACTAGAATCATTCAACCCACCAACGCTTCAAGCAGCTTCACAAATAAGTGGGATTACTCCTGCTGCTATAGAGATACTTCATATATATATAAAAATAGATTCACGAAAAAATAAAGAGAACTAGGAAATTTATGCAAAATTATTATTATGTTCATACAGGTCACCGCATAGGACTGGATAGATTTAGAAGAGCTTGTACAGTTATACGAGCCCTTGGGAATACTGATATAACTTTGCTTTGTTCAGATTTTCGTATAGCTCATGAAGCTAAACATTTTGGTGTAGAGAAAAGTGTAGGTATAGATGTTGTTAGAAATATTCCACATATTGCACATCAAGGAGATAAGTTAGTTTTTGATTCTGATGAAGCTAATCCTATAATGTTAGAAGATATGAAACAATTCTTTTCACCATTGATTCAAGTAAAAGAGGAAGAGTTAGTTGTAGATGAAAAATACTTTTCAGAGTATGAAAAAAATATAAAACTATCTTTTTTCTTTGGAGATGATGATTATAGTAAAGATTTAGAGAGGCATTTACTATTTTTAGAGGAGTTAAATCCAGATTTACTTTTAGGTTTTTACTTTTTCTTTGATTATGAAGATATGTTAAAAGAGAAGTTTAAAAATAATCATGAGTTTGAAGATTATGATGAGGTAATTACAAAAAGTGAAGTTTTACTTACATCTTCACCACAAGCTGCACTAGAGTGTTTAGCTTCAGGTGGCAAGCCAATTTATATACAAAGAGCTGATTATAGTGAGAACTTTATATCTGTTTTTAATGATTTAAATATTCCAGTTATTCAAAACTACGATAAAAAAGAGATTTTAGAGACAATTAACTCGATAAATAACCATAACTATTCCAAAATGAAACATAAATGCAATAAATTAGTAGATTTTATAAAAGAAAACTTAATTTAAAAATAATTAAAACTAATTTAGTATATAATCAGCTTTTAAAATTCACACAAAAGTGAGCAAATATGAAAGATAATGGCCGTAGAGGTTTTATGGGGAAAGCATTTGGCGCTGTAGCAGGCGTTGGTGCTGTAGGTTCATTAGTTGCAATGAAAAAATCTTGGGATCCACTTCCAAGTGTTAAAGCAGCTGGTTTTACTACTC
>CAZZAZ010000097.1:0-7263 GCA_964652355.1 uncultured Sulfurimonas sp.
ATCGGCCACATCATTAAAAGTGACGTGCTCTACCAGCTGAGCTAACAAGACATATACTCTTATTCTTAAGAGGTCGAAATTATAGACAAATTGCTTCTTTATGTCAAGAAAAAAAGTCATATGTTCACACATATTTTATAATTTGTTCATTTTCACTACAAAAGTCTTTGCATTATTAGTTTTTGGATAAAATAATCATATGAATTACTTAAGTTTTGAATATCCTTATCTTATTTTACTTCTCATTCCTATCATTTATTGCCTATATAAATGTAAAGAGTATTCAAAACCTAAAATATTTGTGCATCTTCACCTTTTATCTGCTAACAAAAGTTATTTAAAACTAGAGTGGATTGTTAAGGTGCTGATTTTTATTTCCCTTTGTATAGCCTTAGCTTCACCAATCATGATAGATAAGTTTTCACCATTAAATAGAAATGGAAAAGATATTATTTTAGCTCTTGATGCAAGTGGTTCTATGAATTCTTCAGGCTTTGATGCAGATGATGAGTTAAGTGATGGTAAAAGACTTACTAGATTTGAGCTTAGTAAAAAGATTGCAACTGAGTTTATTCAAAAAAGAGTTAGTGATAATGTTGGTATCGTTATATATGGGGACTTTGCTTTTATTGCATCACCTATCACTTATGAAAAAAAAATAGTTGTCGATATGCTTTCTTTTATAAACCAAGGAATGGCAGGACAAAATACTGCTATTGGTGATGCAATAGCACAAAGTGTTCGTGCTTTTAAATACTCAAAAGCTAAAAATAAGATACTCATACTTTTAACAGATGGTGAACACAATAGCGGCGAGATATCTCCAAAAGAGGCTATGAAATTTGTTCAAGAAAAAGGTATAAAAGTTTATACTATTGGAATTGGAAAAAAAGGTGAAGCAGATGCATCTTTACTTAAACAAATATCCAAAGATGGGAATGGCGATTATTTTGCAGCTACTACGGCAAAAGAACTTCAGTCTATATATGACAAAATAGATGATTTAGAATCCTCTAAGATTAAAAGTTCGGAGTATATTGTAAAAGATTACTATTACTGGTTAGTTTTGTTAATAGCAAGTGGACTTCTTATGTTTTTACTTTTTAGGGAGCTTAAAAGATGAGTTTTTTATACCCAGAAGCATTTTGGTTACTTTTGTTTATAGTTCCAATATTTATTAAAAAAGATTTTTTCTTCTTACGACTAACAACTATCATGTATATTTTAACTTTTATTTTTATAGTTTTAGCATTATCTCGAGTGGTAATAGAGCAAGAACCTGTAAAAAATAAGCAGGTACTAAATGATGTAGTTATAGCAGTTGATTTATCATACTCTATGCATGCTACAGATATAAAACCAACAAGGTTGAAAAAAGCAAAAGAGATTTTAAAAGAGTTAGTTTCAAATGAGCATAAAAGCAGATTTGGAGTACTCGGTTTTACTACAAATGCAATTATCCTTTCACCATTAACTTCTGATGCTGAGTTACTTATACATCTTTTTAACACAATAGATGAAAAACTTATAATAACTAAGGGTAGTGATGTTATGCCAGCTTTAAAACTAGCTAGAAAAATGTCACATTCAAAAAAGCTAAGTGTAGTGTTTTTAACAGATGGTGCAGATGAGTTTGACTATGACGCTGAAGCTTTATATGCAAAAGAGAACAATATGCGTGTAAATATTTTGATGATAGCTACTGCCATTGGAGGGACTCTTTCTCAAGAAAATGGAGAGTTACTTAAAGATGAGATAGGGGATATTGTTGTAAGTAGAGAAAACTCGGCAATTGAGCAAATATCTGATGCAACTGGTGGAATTTATACAAAAAGTTTAAATGAACTTATGTCTGAATTGGATTCACAAAGACAAAATGATAAAGATAGTGAAGTTATTATTATGAAAAATTTAGAATTATTTTATTATTTTATATTTCTAGCACTTGTTAGTTTTTTAATAGCTACTACAAATTTAAAAAGATTTGTTTTATCTTTTTTATTACTTTTTGGAGTTAGTTTAAATGCTGATATAAAAGATAATATATATGATATATTAGATGAAAATCGTGCAAACTTTAATAAGGCTACAAGTTACTATAAAGATGGAAAATATGAACTTGCATTAGAAAAATATAAAACTGTTAAATCATCAAATGAGAAGTTTAAATCTGTAATTTATTTTAATATTGCAAATACATATATACGATTACAAGAGTTTAAAAAAGCCAGAGAAAACTATCTAAAATCATTAACATTAATGTATACAAAAGAAGCAGATGAAAACTTAGCATATATTAAAAATATTGGTGAAAAGAAAGAGATGAGTACAGGACAACAAAAAGCTGCTAAAAAATCATCACATGCTCAAAAAAGGAAAAACTCTAAAAAGCAAAAAGAGGGTGGAAGTTCAAATATGAAAGTTAGTGCAAGTGCCAGTGATGGTGCTGATGATTCACAAAAGAAAAATGATTCAGATGCACAGATAAATCTAAATAGTGCAAAAGCAAAACTTAGCTCAAAGCAGTATGAGCTTATAAATAAAAAGGTTATAAATGAAACTAAACCTTGGTAGATTGTTTTTAATCTTATTTATATTATATGCATCACAAGTATTTGCGCAAGATTACAGATGGAGTGCTAGTGTAAATAAAACTAAAGCTTTTGTAAATGAGGCGATCTATTTAAAGTATGTTTGTGAGTTTTCAGATGAAGGAAATTTATATACGATAGGCTTTAATCCTCTAAAAAAAAGAGATAAGTACGAACTTGTTTTGCTTAAGGAGACTCAAAAGGTTATAAATTTTAAAAGAATAAATATATTTGAGTATGTTGCTTTTGTAAAAGAAGAGGGTGTAGTTAATTTTAACTTTGATATAGTAATGAAAAAAACTACTATAGACTCTATAAATGATTTAAGTGGTGGATTAGATAATGATAAAGCTAATGAAGGCTTTACCAGTGAGTTTTTAAAACAAAAAACTTTAAGTGTAGATGTGAAAAATAATATTCCATTAGTTGGTAGTTTTTCTGTTGAACTTAAAGAAGATGATATAGAAAAAAAAGCTTATGAACCATATCATCTAGAGATTAGTATAAAAGGGATTGGAAATTTAAAAGATATAAAAGAGTTTGAATTTGATATACAAGATGTAAAAGTATTCTCACAAAAGCCAATCCTTAAAAGTGTAATTACTAAAGATGGATATAGTGGAACTTGGAGTCAAAAATTTGCTTTTATTGGTAAAAAAGATTTTATGATACCTATTGTTAAAGTAGATTATTTGAATTTATTAACAAAAGAAAAAGGTGAGTTAAGTTCTAAAGAGATAAATGTTAAAGTAACTAAGGTATATGAAAAAGAGAAGCTTTTAGATAAAAAAAGTGAAGTTTTTAAGTTTTCTTATGAGTTTATATATTATATTTTAACTTTTATAGTTGGATTTATACTGTCAAAAATCAAGTTTAAAGATAAAAAAAATAAAGATAAAAAAATATTAGAATTTGAAGAAAAAGTAAAAAAAGTAAAATCTTTAGAAGAGTTACAAATTATGTTAATAATGCACAATTTATCAAGCCATAAAGAGTTAATAGATAAGATACAAAACAATGAGATTACATCTTTAACTAAGGCAAAAAAAATTTTACTATGAAAGCAAAAATATTTTTAATAATTTTTATTTTTTTAAGTATAAACCTTCTTGCAAGTACATATAAATGGACCGCAAATATAAACAAAGATTCAGCATATGTAAATGAGGCAATTTATCTAAAATATACTTGTGAGTTTAGTGATATAGCTCAACTATATGCGATTGATTTTAATCCATTAGGAACCTATGACAAGTATGATGTGCTACTTCTTAGTGAGGATGAACGGATTATAGATGGTAAAAAGATAAATACTTATGAATTTGTTGTTTATGCAAAAGAGCCTGGAAGACTAGAGTTTAATTTTGATACTGTTATGAAAAAGACGACAAAAGGCTCTATCGAGAGTACAGTCCTTGGTCGTGATAACATGCAAAAAGAGCAGTTTGTAAAAATACCAATGAAACAAAAAATACTTAGTATTGAGATAAAAGATATAAATACAAAGTTAGTTGGAGATTTTGATATAACTCTTAAAAAAGACAAATTAGAAAAAAAAGCTTATGAGCCATTTCATATGGAGCTAATTATAAAAGGTCATGGGGATTTTCAAAGACTAAAAGCCTTAAGCTTTGAGATAGAAGATGTAAAAATATTTTCTCAAAAACCAATAGTGAAAACAAAGCTTACTAAAAATGGATACAAAGGTATCTGGAGTCAAAAGTTTGCTTTTGTATCTGGTAAAGATTTTGTTGTCCCATCATTTAAGATAAAGTATACAAATCCAAAAACAAAAATTGAAGAAGACTATGTTAGTAAGGATATTAAGATAAAAATTATACAAGCTTACAAAAAAGCTGAGTTACTTGATGAAGAGGAAAAAAAGTTTGATTTTTCGTTTGATTTTGTCTATTATATCCTTACTTTTATAGCAGGCTTTTTACTTGGTAAGATAAAATTTAAAAGAGATATAGTTGAAGATAATGATTATATCTTTAAAGAAAAAGTAACTAATGCAAATACCTTAGATGAACTCTTGATATTATTAGTTTTAAAGGATCCAAATAAATATAAAAACCTCATAGAAGGTATTGAAAAAAGCACTATTACTTCAGTATCTAAAGCTAAAAATGAATTCGCTGTATATAAATAGATATAACATCATCTATTTTCAACATCTTTTAATCAATTAACCCCATATTAATATATAACTGATTAATATAAGTTAAATTTTATTTTATACAGGAAGGTTCTAGAATGGTTAAAAAAGTAGGGATGATTAAGTATACAATGGTAGCGAGTTTGTTACTGTTGTTATTTACTGGATGTATGTCAAATATGGCTGCATCTATTGGAGTAGACACAACAGGTTCAAAAGAGCAAAGTGAGCTTTTTGCCAAAGGTAATTATAATAAAGCAGCAGAGATAGCAATTTCAAATAAAGATCAAGAAGTTGATATAGATGAAGCACATCTACTTTCTACTTTAAAAGGTGCAAATACTCTTTTATATGCAAATGATTATGAGACAAGTACAAGATTATTTGATGATGCAGAGAGAAGTATTAAGTACCATCGTGAAGAGATGCTAGCTAGTTCTACCACTGATTATTTAGCTAAAATTATTGTAAATGATGCAGCTATTGATTATCATGCATCTGCTTGGGACTCTGTACTTGTAAATACTTATAAATCTTTAAACTATATGGCACTTGGAAAAATGGCGGAGGCAAGAGTTGAACTTAACCGTGCAGTTGATCGTCAAAGATTAGCAAAAGAAGCTTATGCTGAACATATTAAAAAACAAGAGGATGCCATAGATGAAAAAAGAAAGACTGGAGGTTCTGCATTTTCTAAAACAATAGATAATCCAAAAATAAATGATTTAGTAAAAAGTAAATACTCTACTCTTGATGCTTTTGAAGCGTATCCAGACTTTATAAACCCTTTTACTACTTATTTAGCAGGTATATTTTCTACTATTAATGGGGACTATACAAAAGCATCTTCATTACTAAAGCAATCTTACGGAATGATGCCAAATAATAAAACAGCTGAAAAAGATTTTGTTATGGTAGAAAACGCATTAAATACTGGTACTCCGATAAATGATAACTATGTATGGGTTATTTATGAAAATGGTCTAGGCCCAATTAAAGAGCAATATAAAATACATATTCCATTGTTCTTAGTAACAAGTAAAGTTCAATATACTGGTATTGCGCTTCCAAAAATGAAAACAAGAAGTTTAGCTACTATGAATATGAGTATTTTAGATGGTACAGGTGTACTTACTAAAACTGAAAATATTGCTGATATGGATCGTGTTATACAAACAGAGTTTAAATATCAGTACCCATATATTGTTACAAGAGCAGTTTTATCTACTTTTGTAAAAACACTAACTCAGTACCAAATACAAAAAAATCTTGGTGGTTGGGCAGGACTTGCTACAAGTGTGCTACAATTTGCAACAACACAAGCAGATACAAGAATTTGGAATACTGTTGGAAAAGAGTTTCAAATAGCACGTGTAAAAATGCCACAAAACCACTCCCTAACACTTAAAGCTGGTGAACATAATATAAATGTAGCATTAGCTGAAAATGCTAAGCATTCAATAGTATATGTTAGAATACCAACAGCTATGTCTAAACCGAGTGTATCAGTAGCAAACTTCTAAGGATAATTGATGAAAATAATATTGAGTGCATTATCAGTTTTGTTATTATTAACAGCTTGTAATGAAGGACCAAATCCAGACCCTATTGTTAAAGTTATAGAGAGTTGTGGAAGTAGTAATATCTCAATCAGTGATATTAAAGGTCGTAAAAAAGATGATGGCTTTATGAAAGCACAAGTTATTGGCTATAACAGTTCTAGTGATTATGAACTTTTAGAGTCTCGTATAGTGTGGTTTGATAGAGATGGATTTAAGATAAAGAGTTTATTATCTAAGTGGAAAACTTTGCCAGCTTATGCTAAGCAACCGTTTTACATAAATGAGATTTCACCAAATACGAAAGCAAAAACATTTCGTGTATATATTAGAAAAAATGAGGACATAATATGCAACAAGCAATCAAATTAACTTTAAGTGTAGCATTAGCTACTGCTTTATTTACTGGGTGTACTACACCAACTACAAATGTAGATATGAACAATGATAAAGGTGAGGCTGTAATGGGTCTTGACTATCGTGACTTTCAAGGTGCTGCTCAAGAGATGACAAGTTCATTGTTAGAGTCTGGTGCTGTAAATAAACGTGGTGGTGGTCGTTACGTACTTGTTGTTTCAAGAGTTATAAATGATACTATGCAACATATTGATACCGATCAACTTGTTAAAAAAATCCGTGTTGGACTTCTTCGTTCTGGTAAAGTTGTTGTAACTACAGCAGTTGGTGCAAATGGAGCTGAGGATAAAATGGCTATGCAAACTCGTAAAGATTTACGTGGAAATGCAGAGTTTAATCAAAAAACAGTAGCTGGAAAAGGAAATATGATTGCACCTGACTTAAGTTTATCAGGAAAAATCATACAAAGAAATATAACAGTAGATAGTTCTACTCAAAGAGTTGAGTACTACTTTCAAATGACACTTACAGATATTAACACTGGTCTTGCTTTTTGGGAAGATGAACGTGTAATTGGTAAACGTGGTTCTAACAAATC
>CAZZAZ010000098.1:0-7197 GCA_964652355.1 uncultured Sulfurimonas sp.
CAAGCCCAACTAACACAAACTGAACAACTTTTCGAAGAATTCACGAAAAGTATAATTGAGCAAGAAATAAAAAGTGGTGAAGCACCAAAAAGTTTAGAAAGATTTTTCAAGCTTGAATTAGATGGAAAAATTGACTGGCGTGATGAGTTAAGAGTAGCCCTAGATAGATTTCATAAAGATGACTATACGCTTCTACCTCCAAATAAAAAGTTTTTACATCTTGGATTTTATCTTCCATCAACAATTTCACAACGGTTTAAGTTAGTTGTAGCAGTTGATAGTTCAGGAAGTGTAGATGAAAAGTTACTAAACACTTTCTTGAGAGAGTTAAATTTTCTTATGAATACAATCCCATCTTATGAGATAGAGTTACTTGTTTGCGATGATAAAATTCGCTCTAGAAAAACTTTTTATAGTGGGGATATTTTAGAAGTAGATTTGATTGGTGGTGGTGCTACTGATTTTCGTCCTGTATTTGAGTTTATAGAAGAGGAGTTTCAAGATACAAAATTACTTTTGTATTTTACAGATTTAGATGGAACTTTTCCAAAAGAGACACCTAACTATGATGTTAAGTGGATAGTGTCAAAAGATGCTAATGCTGATTTTGGTGAAGTTATTATTCTTGAAGATTAGTCAAAAAGTAATTGATTTCCACCATTTTGTTTAGCATTGTATAACATCATATCTGCTTGATTTATAGTCTCATCTAAAGTATCGCCAAAGATTGCTAAACCTATAGAAGTAGTAAATTTAGCAATATTATTTTCATCTATGTTGACAACACAATGATGTACGTCCATTAGCACTTTATTGAAAATTGCAGTAGCATCATAAAGGTCTGTGTTTAGTATAATCGCATAAAATTCATTATCGTCAAATTTTATAATCATATCTTTATATGATACATTACTTTTTAAAATATCGCCAAGTGTTATGATGAGTTTATTTTTTGTTTCTTGTGATATTTTTTCAATATTGTCAATTTCAACAATAGCTAGAGCTGCAGTTTGTGTACTTTCTTGAATTTCTTGGGCTAAAGAATCTTTATGCTCTAAAAAGTATCTGCGATTGTACAAACCTGTTAGAGCATCACGAGTATTTTGATTTGTAAGTTTGTTGATTATTTCAAGCGCTTCTATTGAGTTGTGTATTCGAGATGAAAACTCTTCTCTTGAAAAGCCATTGTTTAAAAAATCATTTGCACCATTTTTTAAAAACATAGTATTTGTAGAAGCATCTTTGTCAGATGATGTTGCAATAATCTTTAAGCTATTTTTATTATGTTTTTTTCTTAACTCTTTAGTTAGTTCTAAACCATTAACTACTGGCATTTTATAGTCAGTTAAAACAAGAGAAATATCAGGCATAACTTCCACAAGGTTTAGGGCTTCTTCACCGTGAGCTACCGTGATAACTTTGAAAAATAAGTTCTCTAGCATAGCTTTTAATTTTGCTCGTTTATTCATAGAAGCATCTACAACTAAAACTTTATGTTTTTGATTTTTCTCTAACCTTTGTATACTTGTGATAACATAGTCAATGTCACTGATTTCTCCTTTTTGAACATAGTCAATAATATTTTTTTTCTGAATATTTTGAATAAAATCTTTATCTATATTCCCACTTAAAACTATTGTTTTATGTCCTTTTTCAATAAGATAATCCACGATTTCACCATTTGGGGCATCTGGTAAGTTTAAGTCAGTGAGCACTAAAAAATATTTATACATTTTCAAAAATAGTTTTGCCTCTTTTAGTGTATAAGCTATCTCAACTTCGTATTTTTGTGTTATTTGCATTTTCATAGCAATAAGTTTGGCTAATGTTTTGTTATCTTCAACTATTAAAATCTTTTTCATGGAAGTATTTTAGTATAATTTCCTTATGAATCATCTAAAAAATATAATTAATAAATTAGAAAATAACACAAATGTCTTTTTAACTGGTGGGGCAGGTGTTGGTAAGACTACAATTACAAGAAAAATTATAAAATATTTTGAAGATAATGTAAAAAAAGTAGCAAAATTAGCATCTACTGGTATGGCAGCAACACTTATCGAAGGTCAAACTCTTCATAGTTTTTTAGATTTGGGTATCGCTTCAAACATAAAAGAATTAGAATTAAACTCAAAGTTAGAACTTAAAAAAAAGATTAAAAAACTTTTAAAAAGTATTGATTTGATAGTAATAGATGAGATATCTATGGTTTCAGATAGTCTCTTTGAGATGATAGAACTTCGTTTAAATCAAGCTGGTTTTTCAGGGACTCTTTTGATTGTGGGAGATTTTTTACAGCTTCCCCCAGTTGTTCGTGGATATGGTGAAGTGAGATTCGCATTTGAGTCAGAATCTTGGAATCATTTTGATTTTGTGACTATAACTTTGACACATATTTACCGTACCGATGATGTTGAGTTTATTGAGCTACTTGGAAGTGTACGGGATGGTTTTGTAGATGAAACCATACATAATAACTTGAATAATTTTATAAAACCATTGCCAAATGACTTAAGTGAATTTACCTTTCTTTTTGGTAAAAATAACTCTGCATCAGCACATAATAAAGCCCAACTAGAGTTTATAGAAAATGAACTCTTTGTAAAAGAGGCTCAAGTTGTAAAACATCTAAAAAGTACAAACGATAAAGAGATTGAACGCTTTATGGATGATGCTAGGATTGAGAAAAACTTGGAGCTTAAGGTTGGTGTACCTGTTTTGTTTACTAGAAATTCTTGGAACTATTTTAATGGTGAAAGAGGTATGGTTGTAAATGTAGATAATAACTTTGTGTATGTTAAAAAAGCAGATGAAAAAGTGGTTAAGCTTGAAGCTGTTGCACAAAGTAAATCAAGATGGGTAGAAAAAAGTGTAGATGGTAAAAAAGAGATGATGGAAGAGTCTACTTTTTCAATATACCAATATCCAATAAAACTAGCATTTGCTATAACAATTCACAAATCACAAGGTATGAGTATAGAAGATTTAATCATCCAAACAAATGAGATATTTGCTCCATCACAGTTTTATGTAGCACTCTCAAGAAGTTCAAACCCAAAGCGATTAAACCTAATAGCACCAGATAGACAATGGCATGAGTTAGTTTTTGTAAACAATAAAGCACTAGAGTTTGTAAATAGGGAAGTAGTTGAAAACTAAAATAGATACAGGCGTAATGTATATGCTCATAGGTGCGTTGATAAGTGCGCTTAATGGAGCTTTAACAAAAATACTAGCAGATGATATGCCAGCCTTAGAGATAGTTTTTTTCCGTAACCTCATAGGGATAGTTCTTATCATTTATGCCATTAAACATACAAAACCAACACTTAATGGTGGACGATTTTATATGCTTATTCAGCGTGGAGTGCTAGGCTTTTTAGCAATGATTTTGTTCTTTTATACAGTTGCTACTATACCCTTAGGAGAAGCTATAACACTAAACAAGACTTCACCACTTTTTGTAGCAATTTTAGCATTTTACTTGCTTGGTGAAAGACTAACACCACGTACTATATTAGCATTGTTGATAGGATTTTTAGGGATAATTTTCATAGTAAAACCTTTTGGTATGAGTATCTCGTATGAGCATTTTTTAGGCATCCTTGGTGGTTTTTTTGCAGCGTCAGCTTACACAACTATCAAAAAAATAAAAGATATCTACGACTCTCGTATAATTGTGTTGTCATTTGTTAGCGTTGGAACAGTACTACCCGCCATGCTTTTTTTACTTTCACCGTATTTTGAAGCACCAAAAGCTATAGCATTTTTATTTCCAACTTTTATAATGCCAACTACACTTTATGTATGGTCATTAATCATCTTTATGGCAATAATCTCAACACTTTCTCAATGGTTACTTACAAAAGCATACAGTAACTCTAATCTTAGTATTATCGGTGTTATTAGCTATACAAACATACCTTTTTCCATAGGTTTTGGATATATGCTTGGTGATAAATTTCCAGACTCATTAACTTGGATAGGGATAGGTTTAATTATTTTAGGTGGATTTTTGGTTGGGATGAAAAAGAAATAAACAAGTAATTTAAAAAAGTTTATAATTAAAGATAAATCAATCCTAGAGTAAAGAATAAAAAAAGTGATGTAGTTCCAAGGCGCTAACAACGAAGGATACTTTAGTATCTGAGGAGGAAGCAACGCAGGAAATGCGTCGCTATTTTTATTCTGTGATTATAAATCAGCTTCGTGTTTAGCAAGGTACTCTGCAACACCTTCTGTGTCTGCCTTCATACCTTCATCACCTTTTTGCCAACCAGCTGGACATACTTCACCAAACTCATCAGTAAATTGCATAGTATCAACCATACGAATCATCTCATCAATATTTCTTCCAAGTGGTAAGTCGTTGATAACTGCATGACGAACTATACCTTTTGCATCGATAAGGAATGATCCACGAAGTGCAACAGCATCACCAAAAAGAACATCATAGTCTCTTGAGATTTGTTTAGAAAGGTCAGCTACTAGAGGCATATTTACACGCCCAATACCACCTTTGTTTACTGGAGTTTCTCTCCATGCAAAGTGTGAGAATTGACTATCTACAGATACACCAATTACATTTACACCACGAGATTTAAAATCTTCAACTCTATGAGAAAAAGCAATAATTTCAGATGGACATACAAAAGTAAAGTCTAGTGGGTAAAAGAATAAAACTGTACCTTTTTCACCAAAGTTTTCAGAAAGTTTGAAATCTTCTACTATTGAGCCATCTGCTAAAACTGTTGTTGCTGTAAAATCTGGAGCTGGGTTTGTTACTAACATAATAAATGTCCTTTAAATTGTTTGTGAAATTTTAGCGTGTTAATATTAATATATATATAATAGTTTTTTGATGTGTTTTATCTTTAAGAAACAATATATGTTACTTTATGTAAGTAGTGTATCCTCAACAGTTTTGTATGATCTTTCTTGTATTGTTTATTTGGGCTAGAGGTGAAACAGTTATAAAGGAGACAGATATTATTTACTTATGTTATTTTAACATAGTTTTTAAAAATTAAAGTTAAAATAATTTATTTGTTAGGAAGTTTAGATATACTTCGATTTTAAACAAAGGAAAATCGATGACAAAAGAGTATATATTTACTTCAGAGTCTGTAACAGAAGGGCACCCTGATAAGATGGCAGATCAAATCAGTGATGCAATTTTGGATTATATTATTGAGCATGATCCTAATGCACGTGTAGCGTGTGAAACATTAGTATCAAATGGTTTTTGTGTAATTGCAGGTGAACTGAAGACTACGGCGTATGCCCCAATGCAAGAGATTGCTAGACGTGTTATTCAAGAAATTGGATATACAGATGCGACTTATGGTTTTGACCATAGGGCTGCAGCAGTTCTAAATGGAATTGGTGAACAATCCCCTGATATAAATCAAGGTGTTGACCAAGAAGATGGTGAAATAGGTGCAGGAGACCAAGGTCTTATGTTTGGTTATGCTTGTCGTGAAACAGATGTATTAATGCCTCTTCCAATTCATTTGGCACACCGTTTAACTCAAAGACTAGCAGAAGTTAGAAAAGAGGGGATTGTTCCTTATCTTCGTCCTGATGGAAAAGCACAAATCAGTGTTAAGTATGTAGATGATAAACCTGTTTCAGTAGAAACAGTAGTTATTTCAACACAACATGCACCAGATGTAAGCCAAGAAAAAATTCATCAAGATATGATTAATGAAGTTATAAAACAAGTTATTCCTGCAGATATGATGGATGAAAATACAATTTTTCATATTAATCCAACTGGAAAATTTGTAATTGGTGGACCACAAGGTGATGCTGGTTTAACTGGTCGTAAAATTATAGTAGATACTTATGGTGGAAGTTGTCCTCATGGTGGTGGAGCATTTTCAGGGAAAGATCCAACTAAGGTTGATCGTTCAGCTGCTTATGCTGCTAGATGGGTAGCAAAAAACCTTGTCGCTGCTGGTGCTTGTGATAAAGCAACACTTCAAGTGGCATACGCAATTGGTGTTGTTCAACCTGTTTCTATTATGGTAGATACTCATGGCACTGGAAAAGTGGATGAAGAAAAAATTGAAGAGTGTATAAAAGAACTTTTTGATTTATCTCCAAAAGGGATTATAGATTCTTTGGATCTACTTCGTCCTATATACAGAAAGACTGCAACTTATGGTCATTTTGGTAGAGAAGAGGATGGTTTTACTTGGGAACTTACAAATAAAGCTGATGAGATTAAAAATTACCTAGGTCTTTAAATGGTAATCATTATCAAAAACCCTTCCCCTGGGGCTTTTGAATGATTTAATATGTTACAAACTTCAATAAAATTTCCTCTATAAAAGATATTTTAGCTATCTTTAAAACTCTTCTGATAAACTTACTTTCGAAATTAAAATATTTAGGAGTATCTTATGGCAGTAATTATTAATGATACTTGTATCAACTGTGGTGCATGTATTGACGAATGTCCAGTAGAAGCGATTGTAGATGAGGATGATAATCCAACAGATGAAGAAATATACTATGTATATGCTGATAAATGTGTAGAGTGTGTTGGTCATCATGACGAACCAGCTTGTGCTACAGCATGTCCAACTGAGGGTTGTATTACTTGGGATGCTATAGGTGAAAGCCCAGAGCATCGTGAAGATATAACTGACGATCAACGTTCTAACAAAGAACCAGTTGTAGAGTAGTTAATGTCAATTTCTCTTTAAGAAATACCATATATGGTATTTCTTATTCTCTTTCTTTTTTCTAAATTTTCAACTTTCAACTAACTTTTTTTATTTTTTGGGTATAATTCCACTTTAATTTTATATATTATAGGAGATTTGATGGAAAGAACTTTATCAATTATCAAGCCAGATGCAGTAGCTAAAGGCGTTATCGGAAAAATATTAGATCGTTTTGAGAGTGCAAACCTTAAAATAGCAGCAACTAGAAAAATGCAATTATCACGTGGTGATGCTGAGGCATTTTATGCTGTTCACGCTGAGAGACCTTTCTTTGGTGATTTAGTAGATTTTATGATCTCTGGTCCAGTTGTTGTAACTGTTCTAGAAGGTGAAAATGCTATGCAAATTAACCGTGACTTAATGGGTGCTACTAACCCTAAAGAAGCTGAAGCTGGAACTATTCGTGCTGATTTCGCTGAAAATATTGATGCTAATGCAGTTCACGGAAGTGATTCTGTTGAAA
>CAZZAZ010000099.1:0-7064 GCA_964652355.1 uncultured Sulfurimonas sp.
AATAAGCCTATGAATTTAATCCAAATTAATGAATCAAATAAAGAAAAAATACAGATATATCATCAACTAAGAGATAAAGCTTTTGTTAGTGACAATAGTTTCATAGCCGATTCTCCAAAGGTAGTAAATATACTTTTACAAACTAATATATTGGTGAAAAGTATTTTAGCGACGAAGGAATACTATGAAGAGTTTAGAGACTTAATTGAGACAAAAAATGTATCTGAATTATTTGTAATCTCAAAAGAAGAGATGCAAGAGATTATTGGACATAAGATTCATCATAACTGCATGATGCATGGAATTCGTCCTAATGAAAGTAACTTAGAAAACTTGGACGATAATATCATAATGATAGATGAGATAACTTCAACAGAAAATGTTGGCTCGATTGCTAGAAGTGCTGCAGCTTTAGGAGTTAAGTCTTTCTTATTACCAAAAACTGCACCACATCCGTATTCAAGACGCTCCCTTCGTGTATCTATGGGGCATATTTCAAAACTAAAGTATCATATATATGACAATATTTTTGAAACAATAGCATACTTAAAACTCAATGGATATGAAATTTTTGGCGCTGAGGTTGTTGATGAATCAATAAATTTACAAGATATAAAAGTGCCAAAAAAATGGGTGCTTTTAATGGGACATGAGGGAAAAGGCTTAAGTAAAGAGGTCTTAGCTTTGTGTAGTAAAGTGGTAAAAATAGAGATGGAGCAAGATGTTCGAAGCTTTAATGTAGCAGTTGCGTCATCAATCATGATGTATCAGTTTAAAAATGGTTATAATGCTCAAAATTAAGAAATAAGAGAGAAAATAGTATGAACTTTTCAGAAATAAAACTACCAGATGGTGCAGTTAAGGTTGGTGAAACACCAAGTATGACAGAAAAAACAGTTGTAAAGGGTTTGCTTAAAAATCATCTAGCACCAAAGGGAAAATTTGGTTATGTGGTTGTAGAAGAGGGCGCGCTTCAGTACTACTGGGAGGATGATAAAGAAAATATCATTGACTGTGATAAAGACCATCCGATAGTTATAGAACCTGAACGTTACCATAGCGTTGTTATGAGTGGCGAAGTTTTATTTCATGTAGAGTTTTATAAGGTGCCTGATCCTAAAGAAGAGAACAAAGATGGTGATAGACCAGGTGAAGTTTTTTGTGAGTGTTTTAGCTAGATGAAAGACGGCACGAAACGATCTAATATAAAAAGTGGAATGACTGTAGCTATAGTTCTAAAACAAGATCAAGAGAGTGGGCTTTTAACAGATGGAGTTGTTAGAGATATTTTGACAAAATCAGCTACACATCCTCATGGTATCAAGGTTCGTTTAATGAGTAGAGAAGTTGGACGGGTGAAAGAGATTTATTAAGCTATAATTTTAAAAAAGATTTATATATGAAATTTTCAAACCTTGCTCTCTCTAAAGAGATGTTACACAATCTAAATGAAATCGGTTACAAAGAGATGACAGCTATCCAAGCTGAGTCTCTTCCTCATATACTTGAAGGTAAAGATGTAATTGCCCAAGCAAAAACTGGAAGTGGAAAAACTGCTGCTTTTGGTATAGGGTTACTTACAAAACTCCAAGTTAAAAAGTTCCGTGTCCAATCCCTCATCCTTACTCCAACTCGTGAATTAGCAGACCAAGTTGCAAAAGAGTTACGTACATTAGCACGTGCTACTCACAATGTAAAAATACTTACACTTTGTGGAGGTACTGCTTTTGGTCCACAACTAGGTTCGCTTCGTCATGGTGCTCACATTATTGTCGGAACACCTGGGCGTATTTTAAAACATCTAAAAAAAGAAACACTTTCACTTAAAGATATGGATATGTTAGTTCTTGATGAGGCTGACAGAATGTTAGATATGGGATTTAGTGAAGAGATAAATGAAGTGCTTTCTTTTGCACCTAAAGAGAGACAGACATTACTTTTTTCAGCTACATATACTGATGAGATTTTGGGGATTAGTGCAAAACTTCAAAACAATGCAATAAGTGTAAAAACTGCTTCTGTTGAAGTTGCTAATAAAATTACAGAGAGATTTTACTCAGTAGCTTATGAGGGAAAAAAAGAGGCACTTGTGAAAATATTTGCTAACTTTACTCCAGAAAATATCATAGTATTTTGTAACACAAAACTTGAAGCAGATTTAATAGCAAAAAGTCTTGTAAGTAACAAAATTGATGCTCTCGCAATTCATGGAGATTTAGAACAGTATGAACGTAATGATGTCTTAGTTCAGTTTTCTAACAAGTCATGTACAGTTTTAGTGGCAACTGATGTAGCTGCTCGTGGACTGGATATAAAAGAACTTTCAATGGTTGTTAACTATGACCTACCACATGATGAAGAGACTTACACGCATCGCATAGGTCGTACAGGACGAGCTGGAGCCGAAGGTGTCGCTATAAGTTTGTATGAGCCAAATGAGATGCAAAAAGCTGATGAGTACCAAAATGATACTCGTATATTTGGTGAAGTGGATGAACTTAAAACTGTAAATGGTTTTGAGATGAGACCAGCTAACATAACACTTGTTATAGAGGGTGGTAAAAAAGACAAGGTTCGTGCTGGAGATATTTTGGGTGCATTAACGGGTGATGCAGGTCTTAAAGGTTCATCTATTGGTAAGATAGATATTTATGATAGACAAGCTTATGTAGCGATAGAGTCAAAGTTGATAGATGAAGCCTTTGAAAAATTAAAAAATGGAAAGATTAAGGGTAAAAAGTTTTCTGTTTGGATTTTATAGACTCTTATACATCTTTGATTAAGATGGTGCCCTCACTCACTAACAAAATACCAACTTCGCTTATTACTTAGGTACTAAAACTCTATAAGCGAGTGTATAAAACTAGGTGAAACATTATTTCTTCGTGCAATACTAAGTAGTGTTTCATCTGCTTGAAATTTAATCCCTTTTTCTTTTAGTATTTTAGTCGCTTCTTCAAAGTCTATATCCATTTTTTTACAAAATCTCTTTAGCTTTTCATCAACTTTACCTTTTGGTACTAGATATAAAATTACACCAGTGTAAGACATTATTAAAAATGCAAAACCTAGGCTAACTTAATTGTTTGTTTAAAAGTAAAAACTGATAAAATAAGATTATGAATCATCAAAAATTAAAGTATTTAAACCATTATCCTCAAAGTGTAAAATCTCAAGTTCAAAGCTTGATACAAGAAGATAAGCTAGGACTTCATCTACTACATAAGTATAAAAAAGCACATACTTTCAAAAATGATAAGTCGCTATTTACTTATACAAACGATATAAAAAACGAGTATATGAAAAAAGTATCTCCACTTTCAAAAGTTATATATGATGGGAAAATAAATGTAATTAACAATGCTTTAGGTACCCATACCTTTGTCTCAAGAGTTCAAGGGTCTAAGTTGAAATCTAAAAATGAGATACGAATAGCCTCTATGTTTAAAAATGTTCCAGAGGAGTTTTTAGAGATGATAGTTGTACACGAGTTGGCTCATTTTAAAGAAAAAGAGCACAACAAATCTTTTTATAAACTTTGTGAGCATATGCAAAGCAATTATCATCAAGTTGAATTTGATTTGAGACTTTACCTTACATATTTGGATATGAAAGGTAGTAAATCTCTATTTATTTAATATCAAAATGTTGATGTTTAAGTACAGTAAATTTTTCAAGCTCTTTTTCACCATTAAGATTTAATTTTTTAAGAGCTTTAGGATTTACTATATAAAATCCTAATTTAAGTTCTAGAGTATCGCCACTTTGAAGGTTGTCAGAAAAACTAACTATACGTTTTTCATTTGCTTTAATCATATTGTCTTTTAAAACCTCTGTAGCAACCCATGGCATAGCCGGTTTACCTTCATGTCCTATGATTTTTACAAATGTATGTGTTTGTAATGCAATTTTTTCTTTACCTCTTACTATTGTAGCTCTAAGTTGTACTACACGTAATGGATGACTTAAAAGTTTATGAGGTGCTTTATTTTCAATAGTAACATCAAAGCCATTTGTTGATTTATTTAACGATAGTTCAACATGTTTAGAAAGCATCTCCGGTTTAACTCTAGCACCTGCGAAACCATGAAAAGCATGTTGTGCACTTTTTCTAACTGTTGTAGCTGTTCCATCAATACGAGGCATATGACAAGTTATACAGTTAGATTTAGTATTTTTAGCTCCAGCTTCTTCTGTTGAACAAACTTCAAATTTATGAGAATTTTGTTTATGAGAGTGACATCCCATACACATTTGTCCATCATAGTAGTTCTTATTTGTATAGTCTATATCATGGTAAGCTGAACCAACTGTTGTCACGTTCATACCAAACCATGAAGTTGTTTTTTTATAGATTACTTTTTCATTTTCCCGACCAGCTTCAGCTGAATAAAATGTTTTAGGTTTATTTGAGTAGATATTGTTGTTTGATTTTGGATGTTTTTCTACATCTTTTATAGTATGACAACTTAAACAAGTTATACCGCCGTGTTTTGATTTTTCATCCTGAATATTTGGTGTGTGACATTTAGCACATTTATAGTTTCCTTTAGCTTTTGCAGGATGTTTATCCCAGACTGCTTTGTGAACTTTATCATCATAGATAGATGATTTTTTATGCATAGAGGTTTCAAACTCTTGAGTAATTGTAGGATGGCACTTTTTACAAGAAGCTGTATCAGCTTGATTTGAAGAAGCAAACAGTAGTGAAGAGAGGGCTATTATATATAGTAATGTTTTCATGTATAACTATTCCTTATTATTTATTATAAGTTGAAATTTTAGCGTACTTCTGCTAAAGAAACTTGATAAATATCAATAGTATAAGTAAATGATTTAATTATTATAATTTGAAGTTATCAATATTTGGTATAAAATTTGCTGCTGCAATAAGTAAATATAAGGATTAATATGAATGTAACTGGTGCAAATTCTACACAACAAGTTTATTTAGGTGCCTATGAAAATGCTCATGGAAAAGGTTATGGTAAAAAATTAAGTACTGTACTTCAAGAGGTTCCACCAAAAGAACAAACTGATATAAAAGCACTTTTAGAAGCTCTTGACCCTACTGGAAAAAAAGATGCTATGGATAAAATGGCTGAACTAAATAACTCAAACTTAAGTGTAGAAGATTTAGTAAAATCAATAAATGAAATTTTTCAAACTAGTACA
The DNA here is from genome assembly GCA_964652355.1 of uncultured Sulfurimonas sp. Lineage (GTDB taxonomy): Bacteria > Campylobacterota > Campylobacteria > Campylobacterales > Sulfurimonadaceae > Sulfurimonas. The sequence goes on from CAZZAZ010000099.1 coordinate 5,176, forward strand.
GATAAAACAAAATCATCATACCCATCTTCATTTAGTATGTATGCATAAGAGAGTTACTCTAACTCTTTTATTTTAAGCTCGTAACTTTCATTTATTTTGTCAAGTTTGGTTTGAGATTCTTCTAAAAGCTCAAATGTGTCTTCAACCTCTTTTTCTTCTTCTGATACAAGTTTAGACAACTCCATAAGTTTTGCAGAATCTCCAGAGTTTGAAACCTCTATAAGAAGTTCATGGTTTTTCTCTAGTGATTCTTCTGTTTTTATGATTTTATTTTCTAGTTTTTCAACCTCTTTTTTAAGTCCAGATGTTAGTTTATTTCGCTCACGAACTAACTCAGCACGAAGTTTTTTGTTTTCATTTTTGTTACTCTTTGGGCTTACTTTTTCCTCTTTAATATCTTCATCTTCTTCCCATCCGATTTTCTCCAAGAAACTGTCATAACCACCATCAAAATACTCTGCTCCATCTTTTGCAAAGATGATAAGTCTATCGCAAACTCTGCGTAATAACTCTTCGGAGTGAGTAACGATAACAACAGCACCATCAAAGTTTGTTATAGCTTTTGTTAGTGCCTCGATAGAATCCATATCAAGATGATTTGTAGGCTCATCTAAAAATAGTAGGTTTACTTCACGTGCTAAAATCTGTCCAAGCATAACACGGCTCTTTTCACCACCAGAAAGTAAAGATACTTTCTTATCAGCTGAATCACCGCTAAACATCATAGCTCCGGCAATACTTCGTATAATTTGCGCACCAAGTTTTGTATTTGCAGAGTGAATCTCATCTGTTACCGTGTTATTTTTATGTAGTCGCGCAATGTTAGTTTGACCAAAGTGAGCGAACTCAACACTTGGATGTGAAGCTATTTCACCAGTTATTTGCTTTAGTTCACCTGCTAGTGTGTTTAAGAGTGTTGATTTTCCTTTACCATTTTTACCAATGATTCCAAGGCATTCACCTTTTTGTATGGTAAAAGAGATTTTTTCAAAAAGGATTTTATCTGAGCTGTAACCAAAACTTAAGTCTTTAACATCAAGCATGATTTTTGCAGGAGTATCTTTAAAGTTAAAATCAAAACTAAGTGAGTTGTCAAAACTTAAATCATCCATTAGCTCCATCTTCTCTAACTGTTTAACTTTTGATTGAGCAAGGGCTGCTGTTGAGGCACGAGCTTTGTTTTTTGCTATAAACTCTTCAAGCTCTTTTACTTTTTTATCTTGTGCTATTTTTTGTTTTTGGTGAAGCTCATCATTTGCCTCAAGCTGTGCGTAAAATTTGTGAGTATCCCCTGGTATGATATTTATGTTTTTGCGAACTATACCTGCTGTGTGAGTTGTAACAGCATCCATAAAGTCTCTATCGTGAGTGATTAAAATTACTTCACCATCAAATGAACGTAAAAACTGTTTTAACCAACGGAGTGAAACGATGTCAAGGTAGTTGGTAGGCTCATCTAGCAGTAGTAAGTTTGGTTCAGTTACTAGAAGTTTTGCTAAGTTTATTCGGATTTGAAAACCACCAGAAAACGAGAGTGGGTCTTTGTCTAAATCCTCTTGCCCAAAACCAAGACCAAACAAAATCTTTTCAACTCTATACGTATCGTACTTCATCTCCTCTGTGAGTGCAAGTGCTGACTCTTCTCTCAAAGTTTTTTCACTAAACTCTAAGTGTTGTTTTAGTGCGCCTATTTTATAATTTTTAGGGATGATTACTTCGCCGTTATCAGAACTCTCTTCACCGAGTATTAGTTTGAAAAGTGTAGATTTTCCACTACCATTTCTTCCAACTAAACCAAGACGATTTCCTGAGTTTAGTTTTAGATTTAGGTTTTTGAAAAGCTCTTGAGATGCGAAATTTTTTGAAATATTTTGAAGTTGAATCATGAT
>CAZZAZ010000100.1:0-7050 GCA_964652355.1 uncultured Sulfurimonas sp.
AAAAAGCGAAATTCATGTATGGTGTTTCTGAGAAACAATTCCGTGCATTATTCGTTGAAGCAAAAAGAAGAGATGGTAATACAGGTACAAACCTTATTACTCTAATCGAATCAAGACTTGATAATGTTGTTTATCGTATGGGTTTTGCTTCAACTCGTCGTTTTGCTCGTCAACTTGTTACTCATGGTCATCTTTTAGTAGATGGTAAAAAACTTGATATCCCTTCTTACCGTGTTAAAGCTGGTCAAAAAATAGAAGTTCGTGAATCAAGTAAAAAGAATGTTCAAATTGTTCGTGCTATGGAATTAACTAATCAAACTGGTTTAGCTCCATGGGTTGATATCGATGCTGATAAAGTATTTGGTATCTATACTCGTTTACCAGAACGTGAAGAAGTTGTTATCCCTGTTGAAGAGCGTTTAATCGTTGAACTTTACTCGAAATAATAATTAATAAAAGGCGTTAGAGAATGAAGAAAATTAAAACTACTCCACTTGCTCCTCAAGAATTTGAGGTAGAACAGATTAGTGAGAATGAAGCTAATATTATGGCATACCCGTTTGAAACGGGTTATGCTATCTCTTTGGCTCATCCACTTCGCCGTTTTTTATTAAGTAGCTCAGTTGGATACGCTCCAATTGCTATAAAAATCGAGGGTGCTAAGCATGAGTTTGACTCTGTGCGCGGTATGCTTGAAGATATTTCAGATTTCATCCTAAACCTTAAAGAGATTCGCTTTAAGTTAAATGGTGAAGTTAGTGAAGCAGAGATAAATTATAGTTTTGCAGGTCCTTGTGTAATTAAAGGAAGTGATCTTACAAATGATGAAGTAGAGGTAGTAACTCCGGAAGCCCCTCTTGCAACATTAAATGAAGATGCTACGCTTAACTTTAGTATTAAAATAGCTCAAGGTATTGGTTATGTTGCTAGTGAAGATACTCATGATGAATTAGAAGATGGATATATTGCACTTGATGCATACTTCACTCCTGTTCGTTCAGCTACTTACAAAATTGAGAATGTTCTTGTTGAAGACAATCCTAACTTTGAAAGAGTTGTATTAAACATTAGAACTGATGGTCAAATCTCTCCAATTGATGCATTTAGAAACTCTTTAGAGGTTATGTATGCACAATTAGCAGTATTTAATAGTGAAATTAGCGTTAAAGCTCCTGTAACTATTGAAAGAGCTGAAGAGAGCCCAGATCTTAAGAAATTAACTACGCATATCGATAGTTTAGGTTTAAGTGCAAGAAGTTTTAACTGTCTTGATCGCTCAAGCATTAAACTAGTTGGTGAAATTGCATTAATGAGTACTAATGATCTTAAAAATGTTAAGAATCTTGGTAAAAAGTCATATGATGAGATCGTTGAAAAACTTCAAGAGTTTGGTTTTGAAGTTGGTGGTGATATTGTAGATGACGTTGTTAGCGCATTAAAAAAGAAAATAGAAGCTAAATAAGCTTTTCAAAAAGAGGATAGATAGATGAGACATCGTCATGGATACCGTAAACTAGGTCGTACAAGTGCACATAGAGCTGCTCTTTTAAAGAACCTTAGTATTTCGTTAATTGAACATGGTAAAATTGAAACTACTGCTATTAAAGCTAAAGAGTTACGTTCATACGTAGAAAAACTTATCACAATTGCTGGTAAGAATGACTCTAACGCTCACAGAACAGTATTCGCGGCGCTTCAATCAAAAGAAGCTACAAAAACTTTAGTAAATGAAATTGCTCCTAAGTATGTTGAACGTACTGGTGGATACACTAGAATTACTAGAACTAGAATTCGTCGTGGTGATGCTACGACTATGGCTTTTATCGAGCTTGTATAATTAGTACGTAAAAGGAACTAAGTCCCTTTTACTACGCTATTCGCTGAGAATATCTCGGCGTTAAGCCCACGCGCAGTAACCGCGCTTAATTTAAAATCAAAAATGTTACTTCCCAATTCTAAAATACTTTAAATACAAAGTGAGACACTATGAGTAATTTCGCATTTGGAACTTACAGAATATCCGACTTAAATCCACAACATATAGAAGCCTTAAAAGAAGCAATAGAATCAGGCATTACGATGATAGATACCTCTTCAAACTATATGGATGGTGGGGCTGAAAGAGCAATAGCTTTGGCTTTTAATCAATACGATGATAAAAAAGACAGTATAGAGATTGTGAGTAAATTTGGTTATATTCAAGGCTCTAATCTTGAGCTACATAAAGAAAGTCCCTTTGAAGATGTGGTAGAGTTTAGTGAAGATTGTTATCACTCTATTGCTCCATCATTTCTCAAACAACAATTAACTATGTCTCTTGATAGATTACAAAGAGATAAAATAGGTTGTTATCTTTTACACAATCCAGAGTATTATTTACTAGATGCCATAAATAAGGGTATAGATAAAGATACTAGACTTGATGAGATGTACAAAAGAATAGAACACTCTTTTGTAGCTTTAGAAGAAGAGGTAAAAAATGGTAGAATTATCTCGTATGGTATCAGTTCAAATAGCTTTGCTAAAGAGAACTCTTCTGATGAGTTTTTACCATATGAAGATTTAGTGACTCTAGCCCAAAATGCTTGCCAAAAAGTTGGAAACAATAAACATTCATTTACAACTATACAGTTACCAATTAACTTACTTGAGCATGATGGTTTAAAATGTGCATCATGGGCAAAAGAAAATAAACTTAGAGTATTGGTAAATAGACCCATTAATGCCCAATATAATGGTGAAATGTTTAGATTGGCAGATTATGAAGAGAGCCAAGAGTACTTTCACCATCTCAATGAACTATTAGAAGTATGTGATAATGATATATTAAGACCACTTTATAATCTACTAGAACAACTAGATGAATCAAAACATAAATTTGGGTGGATTGGGGATTATGATTCTTTTCTTTATTCTCAGATTATTCCACATATGAGAAAAGTTTTGGAAGTAGTTGACGAAAAAAATAGAGATACAATGCTAAACTTTATAGAGCTGTTCTTACAAGAGTATAGAAAGATGGTTTCTTATGAATGTTCAAGAACAACAAGGATTAAGTTAAGTAAGTACTTAGAAAATTGTGATAAAACTTTACAAGCTTGTGCTATTGAATTTTTAAATGAAAATGAAAATATAGATTATATTTTAGTTGGTATGAGAAAGCCGTCATATGTGCATGAAATACTTTCTTTGATATAATAAAGACAAAAAGATAGTTATTATCTTTATGACTTGTTAAGCGACATTATCATATCTTACAATATTGAATTGATTATAAAATAAATTGAAGGAAAATAAATATGATTCCATTTACAGATAAAGAGTTAATGAGTCCTGTTAAAACAGTTATTGATAAAGTTCGTCCATCTCTTGCTCTTGATGGTGGAGATATCGCTTTTGTTACAGTTAAAAACTCTAAAGTATATGTACAACTAAAAGGTGCATGTGTTGGTTGTGGAAGTAGTGAAACTACACTAAAATATGGTGTAGAAAGACAATTGAAAATGGATATACACCCAGAACTAGAAGTGATAAATGTACCTCATGGTATGGAAAATGATATAGATAATTTATAAGAAAAGTAAAAAAATATGAGTATTAGTAAGTATAAAATATTATCACAAGCCAAAGATAGTTTTACCAAGGCTAATTATAAAAATGCACTAGATAAATTTGCAACAGTATTGCAAAATTTTCCAAACTCTAAAGAAGCATACAATGGGGTAATACTTGCAGAGATGGCTATGAGTGGTGAAGGTGGAGCTGAGGCTTTGTTTGACTACTATGAGATATTGCAAGAAGAAGATAAAGAATCAGCAGATAAGATAATGTCTGGTATTTTAGAAAATATGGATGGTTCTTTAGAAAAATTAAGTGAAGTATTTGCAGAACCACTTCGAGATAGACTAGAATTTGAAGATGGAATTTTATATAAAGATTTTAAATCTATTATAGATGAAGGTGAAAGTTTTAAAGAGACTTTTGAAAACATAATGTTCTCAACTCGTGTTATTATCACAAAAAAAGAAGATTTTATAGATTTTTTAGAAAATTTAATAGAGCATGATTTTGCTGAGATGGCTTTAACATATTTGGAAAATGCTTTAAGTGTATATCCTAGCGATAAACTGCTAAGAAAATTATTGAAAAAATTAGCAAAAGGCAAAAAAATTGAGAATTGAGCTACCCAATCAAGAGTACAAATATGTAACTGAAAACTCAAACGAATGTAATGAAGAGACAGCTTTTGTTTTAACACCTCAAAATGAAAAATATCTTCAAAATGCAAAAGATAATAATGCCCACTCAATTATAAAAGTTACTGATATAGCTACACTTTTTGGAATTGATAAAATAAAAATAGTTGGAATTACTGGAACAAATGGTAAAACAACTGTAGCATCAGCAATATATTCGTTTTTATTAGACTTAGATTATAAAGTAGCTATGCAGGGTACTCGTGGGTTTTTTATGAATGATGAAGTTATCGAAGGAAAAAGCCTTACTACACCAAGTGTTTTAAATACTTATGTTCATATTTACCAAGCTGTAGAAGCTGGTTGTGAATTTTTCATTATGGAAGTAAGCTCTCATGCTATTGCTCAAAAGCGTATAGAGGGCTTAGAGTTTGAACTTAAGATTTTAACAAATATTACCCAAGATCATTTAGACTATCATAAAACTATTGGTGAATATATTGCAACTAAAAATAGTTTTTTTCAGGATGATGGTAAAAAACTTATAAATAAAGATGAGCCAAAAGCTGCATTTAGTTTTAAAAATACTTTTACATATGGTATTGAAAATAATGCGACATATAGACTGATTGCATATTCATTAAATAATGCAACAAGTGGAATTATTCAAAATTTTCAAAATGTAGTGCCATTTACCGCTTCACTTCATGGTTTCTTTAATCTTTATAATTTAATGGCTGCAATATCTGCTGTGGATATTTTAACAGATAAAAAACTTGAAGAGGTTGCAGATGTAGTAGATAATTTCGCAGGTGTTAGTGGAAGAATGGAACAAGTTTGTGAAGTTCCCAATGTCATAGTTGATTTTGCTCATACACCAGACGGTATGCAGCAAGTGCTTAATGCTTTGAAAGAGAAAGAGCTTTTAGTTGTATTTGGAGCTGGTGGAGACAGAGATAAAACTAAACGACCATTGATGGGGAAAGTTGCTGCATCTTTAGCAAAAAAAGTTTTTATAACAAGTGATAATCCAAGAAGTGAAGATCCAGATATAATTGCTCAAGAGATTTTAGCTGGTATTGATGACAAAAGTATAGTAAAAATTGAATTAAATCGTAAAAAGGCTATAGAGATGGCACTTGACGACCAAGAAGATGAAGAAGTTGTAGTTATTTTAGGTAAAGGTGATGAGTCCTTCCAGATAATTTATGATAAACAATTGCCATTTGATGATAGAGAGATAGTAAGAGAGTTGTTAAATATAAAGGCGTAGAATGAATCTAAAAACTAGAATAATAGTAATAATATCAGTCTTATTACTAAGTGTATCTATACTAAGTTCTATATACAACTATAAGGTAAATTTAGAGGCTACTCAAAAACAATTAAAGACTATTTCTCTACCACTTTCTCTTGACAATATATATACAGAAATTCAACAGAGAATGATTGAGCCACTTATTGTTTCATCTTTGATGGCCAATGATACTTTTTTAAAAGATTGGCTTGGTGGAAATGAAAAAGATATTTCTCAAGTTCAACGTTATTTAAAAGAGATACAAGATAAATATAATGTATTTACTACATTTGTAGTTTCAGATAAAACTCATAATTATTATCATTCAAAAGGTTTAATAGATAAAATAAATAAAAAAAATGATGTAGATGATTGGTTTTTTGACTTTAAAAAATCTAAAAATTTATATGAGGTAAATCTAGACATAGATACACATTTTAGCGATTCCCTTATAATGTTTATTAACTATAAAGTTAAAGATTACGCAAACAAATTTATTGCAGTAACTGGTGTTGGTGTTAAGTTGTATGATATAGAAGATATGCTTTATTCTTTTAAGCATAAGTATGGATATGATGTTTACTTTGTAGATGAGAGTGGTGAAATTATTCTTTATACAAAGGAGTTAAACAAACGAGGAAATTTAGATTATATTAATGGTTTGAAAAAAATAAAGTCTGAGATATTTAAAAATAAAAAACATCAATTTGAATATTACTATGATAATGAAGAATATTTACTTAGTACAAAATATATAGACCAATTAAAGCTTTATTTATTTGTTGAGATAAATAAAAAAAGTTATATAGATGATTTAAGAAATAACTTTTATGTAAATATGCTTATATCCTTATTAGTAACTTTATTTGTAGCATCAATTATTATATACATTATAAATATATATCAAAAGCAACTAGAAATTTTAGCAAATTCAGATGCATTAACAAAATTATCAAATAGAAGAAGTTTTAATAACGAGATTAAAAAGATATTTAACCTTTATTACAGGCAAAATATTAAAAATGTTCATTTAGCACTTATAGATATTGATGATTTTAAAGAGGTTAATGATATTTTAGGACATTTAGTTGGAGATAAAGTTCTTGTAAGACTAGCAGAAATATTAAAACAACAATTTAGAAAAACAGATTTAGTTGTAAGATGGGGTGGGGAAGAGTTTGCTGTTGTTCTGATTGATACTACAAAAGAAAAATCTATTGAACTAATAGATAATCTTCAAGAATCTATCAGAAATGATAAGGAACTGGCATATATAATTGATGGTAAATTAAATATAAGTGTAGGTCTAGCAGAACTAGAGAGTAAAGATTCTTTGGATGGCTTAATTTTAAAAGCAGATGAAGCACTTTATGAAGCGAAAGATTTAGGTAAAGATCAGCTAGTAGTAGCAAAATAGTTTAATCTTTATTGAATTAAGATTAAAAAGTTTTTTCTTAATCTATTATAGGTCAAATTTCGCTATAATTTCGCCAAATTAAAACTAGGAAGTCCAAATGGGAATCCCTCAACCAGCATATTATATATTTAAATGTGAGC
>CAZZAZ010000101.1:0-7035 GCA_964652355.1 uncultured Sulfurimonas sp.
CGTTTAAGCAATTGTGAGCCGTGTAACGGAAGTGCTCAGTCCGACATGCAGTCAGAAGCTACTTGATCCTGTCGAAGCCAAGTCGTCCCCAATATGAAATTATATCAAGTTTCTGTAACAGTTCTATTAATTATATTTTTTTATCAATATTTACAATTGTAAATGCTATCATATAAATATATTTGATAATTTATAAAAGGAAGACTTATGGAACCGAATCTAGAAGATATTGATGATTATAATAAACCATTAAAGAAATCTAAATTGAGAAATATCTTGATTGGTTTTGGTATTTTGCTTGTTCTTTTTGTTATAAGTGCTGTTATTCAAGGTAGCTTATAAGTCAAGAAGTTGTAAATATTAAACTTTTTCAAGTTTTTTTTCAAGAGATCCAATATGTTGTATAGTTTTTAAAATGCTATCAGGATTTAAACTCATGGAGTCAATTCCTAATTTTACAAGATACTCTGCCATTTCTTTATAATCAGATGGAGCCTGCCCACAGATTCCGCTATGACGATTGTTTCGAGAAGCACCTTCAACCGCTAGTTTTATCATGCTTTTGACACCTTCATCTCTCTCATCATAATCAAAAGCAACCACTTCGCTATCACGATCAACACCGAGTGTAAGTTGTGTGAGGTCATTACTTCCTATACTAAAACCATCAAAAATTTCACTAAAAGCATCTATTTGAATTACATTATTTGGAATTTCGCACATAACGTAGATTTTAAGTCCGTTTTCACCTTGTTTTAGACCATACTTTTGCATAGTCTCTATTACTAATTGACCCTCTTTAACTCGTCTACAAAAAGGTATCATGAGTATAACATTGTTAAATCCCATCTCATCACGAACTCTTTTCATTGCCTTACACTCTAAGGCAAAGCCCTCCTCATAATTTGGATGTGCATATCTTGAAGCACCACGAAAACCAATCATAGGATTATCTTCCTCAAGTTCGAATGTACTACCACCAAGTAGAGTTGCATACTCATTTGATTTAAAATCACTCATTCGAACAACACAAGGTTTAGGATATACACTAGAAGCAATAGTTGCCACACCCTCTGAGAGTGTTTTTACAAAAAAGTCTTCCATAGAATTATATGCTTGCGTAAGCTTTTGAAGTTTTTCTTTTGTTAGTGTATCCACTTTTTCAGGATGGACAAGTGCCATTGGATGTGCCTTGATATATTCGTTAATGATAAACTCCATTCTAGCTAATCCAATTCCATCTACAGGTAAAGAAGCAAGAGAAAAAGCTAAATCTGGATTTCCAAGATTCATCATAATCTGTGTTTTTGTTTTAGGTAGATTACTCAAATCAGTTTTTACTATCTCGAAATTTAATAAGCCTTCATAAATATTTCCCTCTTCTCCATCAGCACAACTTACCGTAATATTATTGGTATTATTTAAAATTTCAGTAGCATTATTACATCCAACAACTGCAGGAATACCAAGTTCACGGCTTAAAATGGCTGCATGACAAGTCCTACCACCTTTATTTGTAATTATAGCTGATGCTATTTTCATTATAGGTTCCCAATCAGGGTTGGTTGTATCAGTCAATAGTACTTCACCTTTTTTAAAGCTATTTAACTCTTCAACACTATTAATATAATGAACTTTTCCTTGCCCTATCTTTGTTCCAATAGCACTTCCCTTAACAAGTACTTTACCTTTTTCTTTTAAGTGATAAACCTCCAAAAAATTACCTTTTTTACGTGACTCTATTGTTTCAGGACGAGCTTGAACCATATATAGATGTCCATCTATTCCATCTTTTGCCCACTCCATATCCATTGGTTTATTAAATCCTGCCTTAATTGAGTAATGATTTTCTACTTTTATGGCATAGTCGGCTAAAACCATTATATCTTCATCTGTAATACAAAAATTTTGTTGTTCCTCTTTCGTTGTGGATATATTTTTTGTGTATTCAACAGCAATATTATCGAGGTTTATAGTATCTGTGAAAATCATTTTTTTTTCTTTAGATCCTAGAGAGCGCTTTAAAACTGTCCTGAAACCTTTTTTATATGTTGGTTTATGCACATAAAAAGCATCAGGATTAATTGTACCTTGCACTATGTTTTCACCAAGTCCCAAAGCGGCATTAATAAAAATAACATCCTTGAAGCCAGTTTCAGTATCAATACTAAACATAACACCACTGGTACTTATATCACTTCGAATCATTTTCATTACGACAACAGAAAGGTAAACTTTTAAATAATCGAAATCATTATCATGTTTGTAGTGGATGGAACGGTCCGTAAAATTCGAAGCTATACAGCGTTTGTATGCATCTAAAAGTTCATCTTCAGTAGATATATTTAAGTATGTATCATTTTGTCCAGCAAAAGAAGCTTGTGGAGAATCTTCAGCTGTTGCAGAAGAACGTACTGCCAAAGAGAGAGTATTACCGTACTCTTTTTTTAATTCATTGTAAGCTTGTATTATCTCTGCTTTTAAATCATCTGGAAGTATACAACCATATACTATTTCTCTACATTTTTTTCCTATCATTTGTAATTCATTTATGTCATTTACATCGATATTATTAAGAAGTTTATGAAGTTTTTTCCAAGCATTATTTGATTCAATTACATACACGTAAGCACTTGAAGTAATAGCAAAACCATTTGGTACGCGTACATCTACTTTTGTTAAGTTTTGATACATTTCACCGAGTGAAGCATTTTTTCCGCCAACTTCATCTACATCTTCTATACCTATTTCATGAAACCATTTAATATTTTTTGACATTTTAATTCTCCATTAATTATGTATAATTTAAAATTACTTTACTTTAATACTATTTTTTCTTTATATTTTACAATATGTGCATCGATACCTAATTTGTCCTGTAGAGCTTCTTTAAAAGTTTTTTGACTTTCAACTTCTCCATGAATTAAAAAAACTTTTTTAAGTTTTTTAATTTTTGAAATCCATTTAAGGATGGTTTTTTGATCAGCATGTGCTGAAAAACCATTTATAGTATGTATGGAGGCTTTGACTATTATATCTTCACCATAAAGATTTATCCACTCTGCACCCTCTATTATTTTTCGACCTAAAGTACCTTTTGCTTGATAACCAACAAAAATAATTGCATTTTTTGGATTCCAAATTCTATGTTTAAAGTGATGTGTGATTCTTCCACCATTACACATCCCACTACCAGCTATAATTATGGCTCTATTGGCAACCTCATTAATTGCTTTAGATGATTCAGGAGTTTGTGTATAAACTAGAGAGTTAAAATTAAAAACGGTACCATCATCTTTAACATTATGCTGGCATTTACCACTTAAATCTTCATTATATCGTCTGTAAACATCAGTTGCTTTTGTTGCCATCGGGCTATCTAGAAATATTTTACATTTTGGAAGTTCACCTTTGTTGTGCATATCTCTAAGTATGCATAGTAACTCCTGTGTTCTTTCTACAGCGAATGATGGTATAAGAATATTTCCTTTTTTGTTTAAAGTATTTATGATGATTTTTTTAAACTCTTTTATGGTTGATTTTATAGATTGATGTTCTCTATCTCCATACGTTGTTTCTACATAAAGAGTATTTGCTCGGGCACATTTTTGAAGGTCAGGAAGTACAAGTCTGTTGCTATTACCAATATCACCAGAAAATACTACTGTTTTTGATTTTCCATTTTGCATATAAGAAAGTTCGATAAAAGCAGAACCAAGAATGTGACCTGCATTTTTATATCTAAAACTAATCCCCTCACAAAGATCATAGTATATATCATATTGAGGATTTATCCACTTTGTTTGATTAAAAGTTTTTTGTACATCTAATGGTCCATATAGAGGTTTTAGTAATTTATTTTCTTTTGCTTTTCGAACAGCTTTTTTTCGTTTGGTATTAAAATCCTCATTCATTATTTTTGCACTATCCATAAGAATTATATAAGCTAGTTCCATTGTTGGTGTTGTTGCATATATTTTTCCACCAAAACCCTCTTTTACCATTTTAGGTATTCTACCGATATGGTCAAGGTGTGCATGAGTTATAAGGATATAATCAATATCAATAGGATTAAAACCAAATTTTTGAGTATTTTTTTCTTCATCTTCCCCTTGAAACATACCACAGTCTATCATTATCTTTTTATCATCAATCTCAACTATGTGGCAAGAGCCTGTAACTTCTTGTGTTGCTCCATATGATTTAATATTTATCATAATATAATCCTACTTTTTTATTTTAGTTAATATTTTTAGCAACTTTATGACGATAAAAATGTAAAACTACTATTTTTACTACATCATTAAAAAGGAACCAAATAATGGCATAAACCCAAATACCAGCTGCCCATTGCCATCCTATAGGTGTCATTAAGTCGAAACCGTAGACGCCAACAACTGTTCCTATTATAGCACTAATAAGTGAAGAGCTCCAGAGTATAGTTGATGGTCTAGGTTGTCTAAAAAACCAATCATCTGTTCTTGTATTAAAGATAGTACCATGACCAGCAACTACAAGTTTTACAAAGAAAACAGACTGTACAAACTCTAAAGGTAATTTTAAATAGTACATTATAAATGCAAAAATACCAAAAGAGGAGATTACTCCTGCCATACCTAGCCATGAGGATATCACTAACATCTCTTTCATATCCCATCTAACAGGTTGTGATTGTACTTTTGTGTTGTCATAAGCTATGGCTAAAATAGGAAGATCATTTAAGAGAGCAAGAACTATTATCATTAGTGCCGTAATAGGGTAAAAATTAAATACAACAATAGCTAAAGTCATAAAAACGATAATACGAATAGTCTCTGCAATTCTATATATAGCATAACTTTTCATGCGTTCAAATGTTATACGTGCTTGCTCTATGGCATCTATAATTACATGCAATCCAGGAGCCATAAGCACTATGTCTGCAGCAGCACGAGCAGCATCAGTAGCTCCACTTACTGCTATCCCACAATCTGCTTTTTTAAGAGCTGGTGCATCATTTACACCATCTCCTGTCATCCCTACAATATGGTTTGCTTTTTGAAGTTCTTCAACTATGAAGTATTTATCTTCAGGAAATACTTGTGCAAAACCATCTGCTTCTTCTAGAAGAGATATTATTTGAGATTCATGTTTTTTAACTGATCCAGAGGGAATAGGGTTACTCTGAAGTTCATTTTTTACTTCATGCACAACATTTTCAACTAAGGTATTGAGTTGTGTTTCTGAGAGCTCAGGTTTAAAGATTTTTGCAAAAGATTTAGAGAGTATTTTAGACATGTATATATATTCACTATGACTTTCTCCTTTAAGCTCACGGATATTTTCAATATTTTCACCAATATGCAAAAGTGATGAGATGTATTTTGCAACAGCTATGTTATCACCAGTTACCATTTTCACAGTAATACCTTTTGACATAGCTTCTTCTATGGAAATTAGTGAGTCATCTCTTGGTGGGTCAAAAAGAGGGATAATACCCACACAAGTAAACTCTTCATCCTCTGCATTTTTAAAGGCAACACCTAATGTACGAAAACCTTTTTTAGCAAAGGAGTTTATCTGTTTTTCTAAATCTTCCCTTACTCCTTTAGAAATATTACTCAAGGAGAGTATAACCTGTGGTGCTCCCTTAATAACACTTAGGTTACCTTGTGGCATTTGATAGGTTGCTTCTGTTCTTTTTCTTACTGGGTCAAAGGCTATATAGTTTAAAAATTTAGCTGCATTTACTTTTTCATTTAAGTCATGTTCTAGAATATATTCAAAGATTGGTTTCTCAATAGGGTCTTTATTCTCTTTTTTACTAGCTAGTGCTGCATAATAGTAAAGATCATTTACCCCAAAACCATTTATACTATAGGCATCACTCAAACTCATCTCATTTTTAGTAAGTGTTCCCGTTTTATCAGAACATAGTATATCCATACCGGCTAGCTCTTCTATGGCTGCTAAACGACTTACAATTGCCTCTTTTTTTGCTAAAACTCTAGCCCCAACTGCCATAGTTACAGTAAGTACTGCAGGCATAGCAACAGGGATAGCTGAGATTGTAAGTACGAGAGAAAATATAAGAAGCTCACTCATAGATTCATGGCGAATATAACCAACAATCAAAATAAATATAATCATAACAACTGTAAGTGCTATAAGAAAATTACCAACTTTCATAACCATTTTTTGAAAATGACTCTTCTCTGCATGGGATGCTTTTGCTACAAGCCCAACAGTGTTTCCAAAGTAGGTGTCTGAGCCAGTAGCAGTGACAATTGCTGGCATTTCACCTTGTTTTATAATTGCATTTGCATAAATTTCATTACCTGATTTTTTAGTAACAGGAAGCGACTCTCCAGTAAGAGCTGCTTGGTCTACAAGTAAAAACTCTTCCCCTTCAAAAAGTTTTACATCAGCTGGAACAATATTACCAATTTTTAGCTTAACAGTATCTCCCACAACTAATTCTCTAGCTTCTATCTCCTTCCACTCTCCATCACGAAAAACAAGAGAGAAGTGTGCAAGCTTTTTCTTTAGCACAGCGATAGCACTCAAAGCTTTCGATTCTTGGTAAAAATCAACAAATGCATTTACAAAAAGTAAAAGTAAGATAATTGTTAAGTCTTCATAACGATGAGTAGCATAAGAGAGTCCAGCTGCAACTTCTATCATCCAAGGGATTGGTCCCCAAAATCTACGAAAAAGACGAAGAAGTGCACTATCTTCTTTTTCTTGGATTTCGTTAAAGCCATTTTTTTCTAAACGCTGTTTTGCCTCTTGGGAGCTTAATCCTATAAGTATCTCTTTTTTCATATTTGACCTTTGTCATCTTCATACTTTAATAGTATAGTATTTTTTTTGTAAAGATTCTTAAGTTGATTGTAAATTTATTGATAATTCTAATATAAAGTTGCACATTTGACTGTTGCGGACAGGATTAATTTAGATGAATAAAGTATTTAAATTTTTTGAATTGAGTTAGATAAAGTGGTGGTGGCCAATCTCGGAATCGAACCAAGGACACACTGATTTTCAGTCAGTTGC
>CAZZAZ010000102.1:0-6922 GCA_964652355.1 uncultured Sulfurimonas sp.
TGACCACTCCGTTATGAGCGGAGGGCTCTAACCAACTGAGCTAAAGACCCACTTTACAAAGAAGCTTTCGCTTTGTAGGTCGGAATTATAATCAATAATAGCTTATACTTTACTGATAGCTTCTCTATCTTTTATTTTAAACACAACAGCATAAAGCAAAGGTACATAAATAAGGTTTAAAACGGTTGCCCATGCTATACCAAAACCTAGTGAAATTGCCATAGGTTGAAGTATCATAGCTTGACCAGATGCAAAGAAGATAAGTGTTGATAAACCAAGAACAGTAGTTAAAGATGTAAGTATAATAGGTCTAAGTCTAGTTTGAGCCCTTTGCATCAACTCTTCGGTATCTTTTACCTTATGTATAAAGCTAACAACTATAAGCCCATCATTTACAACAACCCCCGCTAACCCGACTATACCTATCATTCCAGGCATTGTAAGATTTATACCCATTACTAAATGCCCAACATAAACACCAAGTAAAACAAGTGGTATTGTACTTATAACAATAAGTGATTTTTTAATAGAGTCAAAAAGCCAGACAAGCGTTATAAAAATTAAAAATACTGCGATAACAGCTGATTGTAACATCTCTTTTTTATTTTTATTATTCTCTTTTTCTTCACCTTTAACCTCTACTATAAAACCATCATTTTTTAGTTTTTCAAAAGTTGCTTCTAGCTTTTTTATTACCTCTGCTGATGTAGCTATTTTTTTATCAAGAGATGCTACCACTGTTCTTATTCTATGTCCATCCTCTTTTATCAAAGCAACAAAGCCTTGAATCATCACAAAATCACATACTTCACTAAGAAGTACAAACTGATTTGACGATGGCACTTGAACTTCTATGTTATTTATAGAATCAATTTTTTTATTTACTGAACTCTCTATTTTTACACGAATAAGTCCACTATCATTGAACATTTTTCCATATTCACCCTTTAAATAGTAAGAGCGTAACTCTTGTGAAATCAACTCTTCATTAAAACCTAATTGTTGTCCATATTCATTTACTCTAAGTTTTAACTCTTTTTCACCAAGTGTTGCATCATCAGATATATTATGAACACCATCTATCTTTTTTAGCGCATCACTTAGATATTTAACACCATCTCGTGTTCTTTTCTCATCAGTTGCACTTAAACTTATCTCTATGTCTGATGCAACAACTCCTGCACCTGGGACAAGTATTACCAACTCTTCAAACTCTGGTTTGAACTTATCGACAATAACTTCTAAACCTTTGGCTATATCTTTTGCATCACTTGTCCTACTTACTATATCTTTATCATACTCTACTGAAAGATATGGACTTATATAGGTATCAAAAATATTTGTAGGTGCTCGTTCATGTAGGTCTATAAATATATGAAAAAGATGTTCACCTGTTTGGGCTTGATTTTTAGCATCAAGCTTAAACCCAATTACCGAAGTTATAGATGAAACATCTTTATCATTCACATTTTCAAGTAAGGCTTTTTCAACTTTAGTTACAAGAAGTTCTGTATCTTTAAGCTCACTGTTTACATCAACTTTTCCATATACATAGATTTGAGTATTGTCAAAATCTGGAAACAGTTGAAACTTTGAGTTTTTAATAAGCACAAAGGTCAAAGATAAAATCGTAACTACAATAACAACAAGTGAAAGCCATTTTTTTCTAAAAACAAAATGTAATGCACTGTTATGCCAAGAGCCAAACTTTTTCCAAATATTTTTTGTGAAACTCTCATCGTGTGATACTTTTAAAAAATCATGCGCGTGAAGTGGTAAAAAGTAAAAAGCTTCAAACAAAGACGAGAGTAAAAGAACTGTAATCATAATAGGTATTATTTTTATAAACATACCCATTTCACCAGTTAAAAGTAACATTGGTAAAAAGGCAAAAACTGTTGTAAGAGTAGCTGTTAAAACTGCTGGAAACATCTCTGATGCTCCAACTATTGCAGCCTCTCTCTTATCCATTCCCTCCTCTAAATGCCTATAGATATTTTCCGCTACTACTATCGCTTCATCAACCAACATACCAAGAGCTATAAGTGCACCTAAAAGTGAAAGCATATTTAAACTATCACCCATCAGCTCAGTTGCGATAAGCCCAATCATAAAACTAACTGGTATTCCAATTGCCACAACCATTGCGATACCACGGTTTATAAATATAAGCATCGCCACAAAAACAAGCATAAGACCGAAAGTAATATTTGCGAAAACAGTATTTAAACGATTTTTAATCCATATAGATGTATCTGTATATATGTTATAGCTTAATTCTGGATGTTCTTTGGTACTTTTTTTAAGTAGTTTTCGAATCTCTTTTACCAATGCTATTGCATTTCCATTTTCAGACTTTGTTATATTTATAGATACATTTCTTACCCCATTATAGTGCGATATTTCAGCCCCATCACTTAGCTCAAAACTTATATCTGCAATATCCCCTATTCTAACTCTAACATCCCCAATACTTATAATTGTGTTTTCAATATCAGCTTTATTCTTTTCACCATTAAAAGTTGATATATAAAGATGTGAACCACGCTCTTTTATAGTCCCTATTGGAAAGATTGAACTTATATTTCTTAGTGCTGATACTGCTTGTGTTGGCTTTAGTCCAAGAGCTAAAAGTTTTTCTTCGTTTATCCGTACAACTAACTCTTCATCGGCATCACCACGAATAGTAATATCTGCCAAATCTTTAAAACGAGAAAGTTTAGTTTTTAGCTCTTCAGCCCTCTCTAAAAGTTCTCTTTTAGTTTTATCTCCAGAAAGCGCGATTAGCACAAGAGGAAAAGCATGTAGTTTTATCTTTGCAATAGGTTCAGCCATATCTGCTGGTATATCTTTTTTTACTGCAGATACTATATCTTTTACATCATTTAGTACATTTATATTTTCAGAATTTGGTTTAATATCTGCGGTAATTACAAATGATCCATTTTTAATAGTCGTTTCTATTTTATCTAGCTCATCAATATTTTGCAGGTCATCTTCTATGGTTTTTACTACCATTTTGTCTAGTATATCAGCCGATGTCCCAGCATATCCACCAGTTACAGTAACCTTATCCATAGTCATTGGAGGAAAAATCTCTTTTGGTATATTTACATAAGCAAAGATTGAAAGAAGGACTATAAAAGCCAAAAGTATATGGTTTAGAAGTGGTTTATCAATGGCAAATTCTAAAAAACGTCGTATCATCATAAAAAAGTATCCAATCTATTCAAACATGGTATCGAGGATTTGGTTTTTAAACTTTATAGATTCAACAGATTTTGAAATAAGCTTGTTTTCCTCTTTTAAAATATCATACTCACTTTTTAGTTTTGCGATATCTCTACTTTTAAAATATATCTGTTGTTGAATATATATTTTCGGAAAAAAGAAAATTCCAACAGCGACAATAGACATCAAAACAACAAGCAAGTACCCAAAATCTAAACCTTTTTTTGGATTTAGAACTAAATTTAGTTCATCTAAAAGCTCTGTTTTTTCATTCATGACTTAGCTCTTATTTGAAATACACGCATTTTTGCACTACGACTTCTAACATTTTCTTTTAACTCTTCATTTGTTGCAATGATTGGCTTTTTTGAGAGGATTTTTCCTATATCATTATCTTTTGAACACTCACAACGCATAGCTTCTGGTGGGCATATACATTTTTTAGTCCATGAAGAAAAAGTTTGTTTTACTATTCTGTCTTCTAGTGAATGAAAAGAT
Organism: uncultured Sulfurimonas sp.; assembly: GCA_964652355.1. Lineage (GTDB taxonomy): Bacteria > Campylobacterota > Campylobacteria > Campylobacterales > Sulfurimonadaceae > Sulfurimonas. The sequence continues at coordinate 3,730 of CAZZAZ010000102.1, forward strand.
ATTATAGCTACTTTTGTATCTACAAAGTTTGAGTCTTTTATGGTTTTCAAAAGTGATTTTAACTCACCTAGTTCATCATTTACTTCTATACGAAGCGCTTGCATTAAAAGAGTAGCTGGATGGATTTTTTTACCATGAGGAAGGGATGATTTTAGAGTATCGCCTAAAATTTTAGCAGATGTAAATGGACGATTTTTTACCATCTCAGATGCTATCTTTTTATAGTTTCTTAGTTCACCATACTCTAAAAGTATATGCTCTAACTCCTCTTGCGAATAAGTGTTTACAACTTTTTCAGCTGTAAGTTCTGCACCCTTATCCATACGCATATCAAGGTTATCGCTCTCATACGAAAAACCTCTATCTTTTTGGTCAAGCTGTAAAGATGAAACACCAATATCTGCTAAAATACCTTTAATATTTTGTACACCATATTCAGATATTATCTCTTTTATAACATTTGAAAAACGACCCTTTTTTATAACTGCACGTGAGCCAAACTCCTCAAGCTTTTTAGATGAAAAATCTATAGCAGTTTGATCTTGATCTATTCCAATAAGTGTAATATTTGAATTTGCTTTTAAAAGCATTGAAGAATGTCCAGCATATCCCATAGTACAGTCTATAATTATCCCATCGTCAATATTTGCAAAAGCGTCTAAGACATGAGTATAAAGAACTGGAATATGTGGAATATCTGACATTGAATAACCTATAATTTATTTAATACATTATAGCATTAAATATTCAACAATTTAAAAATCAACCACCACCTAAAGCTTTTTTAACATGCTCATCAGCCATAGTTGGATTCCATGCTGGTTCCCAAACTAAATCTATCTCAACACTTTTTATATTAGCCATCTTCTCAACTGACTCTTTTACCCATTGCTGAATAAGTTGATGCATTGGACAAGCTTTTGTAGATAAAGTCATCTTAACATAAGCATTACCATCATCATCACATGAAGCATCATATATAAGCCCCATCTCTACAAGGTTATACCCAACTTCAGGGTCGATTACAGTTGAAATTGCTAAAAATAATTCCTCTTTTGAATACATTATTAAATCCTATTATTTATTTCCTAAGTATACTGATTATTAAATATATAATTATTGATTTATATTAACATGAAAAGATTTAATTGATTATAGTACTTTGAAGATGCATCTTTTAAGGCATCTTCTTTACTTTTTACAGAGTATCCAATTATAGCTGTTTGTTTTGTTTTAATTGTATTATTCTTATTATCTCTTATATAAATCGTTACTAATACATCAGCCATGATAATATCATGAGATTTAGAATATTCTACATTATGTGAAATATAGATTTTCAGTTGATTATAGGTTCTAACATTTTCATTTGATACTCTAAAGTAATTATTGATATATGATTTTAATAAATTTTCAAATATTTTTATATTTGAAGTATTTACAATATAAAAGTTTATATTATTTTTTATAAAATTAAATTTATCATCTATATATCTTATGTAGTTTACATATTTACTAGTATCTGATGCATCATCTACTGAATTCAGTACCAGTAACTTATAATATATTTTAGATAATTTACTTTTTGCATTATTATAAAAATGATACTTATGTAATATATCTGCATTTGACAAACTTTTTTCTTCAGATTTTATAGACAAAAATATCTTATCAATCGAATGAGTAAGAGAGCTTATAAATTTTTGTTTATTTGATTTTACCAATGATATATAGTTGTCGTATTTTATTTTTTTTGTATCTACTACTTCATAATTACTTACTATAATTTTATCTACACGACTTTTTATACTTGTTATATTTTGACTATACACATACTCTCTAAAATCTTTATCAATTGTTTGAATAGAACTATAATTTGACTCAATAGATATACCTAATTTTGAAACTAAATTATCCAAAGCACTTTTAGTAGAATCCTCAAATGTAACCCCACTACCTACACCATATAAAAAATTACTATCATTTTTCTGTGGTGTTAAAAACCAAGTTGGTAAAGTTTCTTTTACTTTTTTTTGTATTTGTACTTGAGGTTTTGGGTCAGTACATGCTCCAAAAAATAAAGCTATTAAGAGTATAGTGATATGAAATTTCATTGTATTATCTGTTCTTTTGCTTGTTTTCTAGCATTTATAGAAGATTTTATACGTATGATTGCATTATCAACGACACTGTTTGGTTCTATCATTAAAGAATCAGCCAACATATAAAGTTGTTGTGCTTCTTTGAGTTTACCATCTCTCTCTTTTATAAGTCCTAAGTTGTATGCAGCTACATAACAGCTATCTGAAGTAGAATCTAAAAGTTTCGAAAGAAGTTTTTGTGCTTTTTCATATCTGCTATGTTCAATATATGTAAGAGAATGTTCAAGTAACTCTTCTTGTTCATCTGTATAATCTATCTCAGGAGTATCTAATAGCTCAACATTATAATATGTATAGTATGGAGCCATCTGTCTAACAAAATCTCCACTTAATGTATCTGCTAGTAAATTAAGTCCATATTGCTTTGATGGCAAAGTACTTGATCTATCTAAACAATGATCCCAAGATTTACTCTTACTAAGTATATCTCCATATATAATACTACCATCTTCTATACTGATGATTTTAAGTTCAACAGACATAGATATAGTTCTCTTGGTACAAGACACATTGTAAATATATGTTTTTTTACATTTTTTATCTTCACACTTAGTACGCTCTTCATAGTGTCTTGTATCAATCATAGAAGAATCACTAACACTCCCAGAAATAATTGCCTGTGCACCTAATAATTTTCCAATTTTTACGACCCTTAATTTATCAAGTAAGCCAGAGAGTTGTAATCGTTGTTCTTTTAATACTTTATCTATATCCCTACGACCGATTACTGTAAAGAAAAATCTACTATCTACTTGTACTTTTGAGAGTTTAGATTCTAATTTATTTGCAAAACCAATATAATCATTTGAAAAATTATCTATAGCTATTTTTTTATATTGTGCTATTTTGTCAATTTGGGCTGGTTTTATTGCAGAGATTTGTACTTTTTGGCTACAAGCAGTTAAACTAATTAAAAAAATTATTACAACTGCATTAAAAGAGTTTTTTATATATTTAATCATCAAAATTGATTATATCAAAAAAACTATAAGATACTAAATTTTCAACTATGGTTTAAAATTTATCATATA
>CAZZAZ010000103.1:0-6737 GCA_964652355.1 uncultured Sulfurimonas sp.
CGTGCTAGACGAGATGATATTAGTGTCGCTGTACTATTTATTGATTTAGATAAGTTTAAAAATATTAATGATACTTTAGGTCATGATGTTGGTGATGAATTATTAGTAGAGTGTGCAAAAAGAATACAAAGTGCACTTAGAGAGTCTGATATTGTAGCACGTGTTGGTGGAGATGAGTTTGTAGTGGTTATGGAGAATATAGAAAATGAATATAGTACTGCTCAGGTCGCAAAAAAGATTTTAAGATTATTTAATCATCCAATAATTACAAAAGAACATCAGTTAAATATTACATTAAGTATTGGTATATCGATGTTTCCAGATGATGCTCAAGATTGTATAACTTTATTTAAATATGCAGATGTCGCAATGTATGATGCAAAAGAAAAGGGTAGAAATAATTTTCAGTATTACAAAAAACAATTATCAATAGATGTAAATCAAAGATTAAAAGTTGAACAAGCATTAAGACATGCATTAGATAAATCTGAACTATTTTTAATGTATCAGCCAAAGTATGATCTTAAAACTCATAACACAGTTGGTTTGGAGGCTCTTGTTAGATGGCAAAGTCCAGAATTAGGATTTGTTCCACCAGATAAATTTATAGGTATAGCAGAAGATACTGGAGATATTTTAGAGATTGGTATGTTTATATTTAAAAAAGCCTGTGAAAATTTTATTGTATTTAAACAAGTTAATCCATACTTAAAGTCTATATCTATAAACATATCTGTTATACAACTTTACCAAAAAAACTTTATATCAAATATTAAAGAGGTAGTTAAGTTTTATGATTTAAAACCACAAGATATTATTTTAGAGATTACAGAAAGTCATGTAATGAAAAATGTTCATGCTGCTATGAATATTTTACTAACTTTAAAGGTAGCTGGTTTTCGTATATCTATAGATGATTTTGGAACTGGTTACTCATCTCTTAGTTATTTAAAGCAGTTTCCAATAGATGAACTGAAAATCGACAAATCTTTTGTAGATGATCTACCTCATAATGAAGATGATATAGCTATTGTTAGAACTATTATAGGACTCTCTAGCAGTATGGGTTATACAAATACAGCTGAGGGTATAGAGACTAAAGAACAAGAGATGTTCTTAGCAAAAAATAAATGTCAATTAGGACAAGGTTATTATTTTTGTAAACCACAGAAAAAAGATAATTTAATAGAGTTCTTTAGAGCAACCTCTAATAGTTAATCTCTTTTTCAAGACTTAATGCACCATCAAAAAGAGTTTGTTCTTCGTAAGCATTTGCAATTAGTTGAAGACCAACTGGCATATCATCTTCGGCTTTACTTATTGGGAGTGAGATAGCTGGAAGTCCAGCAAGGTTTACAGAGATAGAGTAAAGGTCACTCAGATACATATCCATAGGATTTTCTAACTCTCCAACTTTTGGAGCAGTAGAAGGTGCAATTGGTGAAAGTATTAAATCAACATCTGTAAAGATTTTTTCATATTGCTCTTTTATCATGTGTCTAGTTTTTTGCGCTTTTACATAATAAGCTTCATAGTAACCACTTGAAAGTACAAAGTTTCCAAGCATGATACGACGTTTTACTTCATCTCCAAAACCATTTGAGCGAGTTTGGATAAAAGTATCTTCAAGGTTTGTGCCAGTTACACGGTTACCATAACGGATACCATCATAACGAGCTAAGTTTGTAGCAGCTTCAGCTGTAGCTGTGATGTAGTAAGCTGATATGTCAAATTTTGCATCCATTAGCTCATGCTCTACTATCTCATGTCCAGCATCTTTAAGAGCTTGTGTTGCTTTTGCGTAAGCATCTTTTACCGCTTGACTTGCGTTTTCTATGTGCTTAGGTAATATAGCGATTTTCATTTTTCTTGAAGCATCAAGTTTATCTACAACTTTATCATCTTTGTTTGCAGAAGTTGAGTCTTTTTCATCGTGCCCAGAGATGATGTCATACAAAATTGCAGCATCTTCTACATTTTGTGTCATTGGGCCTATTTGATCAAGGCTAGATGCATAAGCACCTAATCCATAACGAGAAACTCGTCCATAAGTAGGTTTCATACCAACTATACCGCAAAAAGCTGCTGGTTGACGTATAGAACCACCAGTATCACTTCCCAAAGCTGCGATAGCTAAACCTGCACCAACAGCAGCAGCAGAACCACCAGAACTTCCACCAGGAACACAGTCTGGGTTATGAGGGTTTTGAGTTTTACCATAAAAGCTAGACTCAGTTGTAGAACCCATAGCAAATTCATCCATATTTGTACGACCAAACGGTGAAAGACCACAAGCTACCATTTTTTTAATAACCGTAGCATTGTATGGTGCGATGTAACCTTGAAGTATGTTAGATCCAGATGTAACAGACCAACCTTTTACTTGGATGTTGTCCTTTATAGCGATAGGTACACCATCACCAACATTGTTTACATCTATATAGGCATTTAGTTCAGGATTAGCTTCAATTTTTGCTTTTAGTTCATCTTTAAATTTGTTTAGTTCATCTTTATTTAGTTTTAGTGCTTCTTTTAAAGTAATCATTCTATTTCCTATTTAAATTTTTTTACAAGTAATATACCAATACCTACAAGTAAAAATATAGCACCAATACTTAGTGCTATAAAACTTGGCTCTACTGGTTGTGTGAAGTTAGGCATTTACAACTTTAGTACATCTATCACATGTACTCTCTTCATCTTTTGCTTGGTATTTCCAACATCTTGGACATTTAGCTTGAGTTGCTTTGTAGATTGTGAACATATCTCCATCTACTTCAAAACTACCTAAGTTATCAGTACCTTTATCTTCAGATATTCCTGAAACAACAAACCAGTCTTCAGCTTCTGTTTTGTTCATCTCTAAGATATTTTTAGAAGATGTAAATATAGTCAACTCTAAAGTATTTTTGATAGTTTTCTCTTTTTTAAGAGCATCTACAATAGTTTGAAAACCAAATCTTGCCTTAGTCATATACTCAGCGTTAAAGTTACTCTCAACTGCTTCTATCGGCTCATATACAAAGTCAAATATATCTTGTGCATCGCCTTTGATGATAGCAGGAGCATTATCTATAATCTCATCTGCAGTATAAGTTAGTATTGGAGCGATAAGAGTTAGCATAGTTTTTGTCATGATAGCCATTGCACTTTGGCTTGAGTTTCTTTTTGCATCATTAGCGCCATCACAGTAAAGGCTATCTTTGGTGATATCTATGTAGATTCCACTTAGCTCATTTACTATGAAGTTGTTTAGTAAACTCATACCGTGAACGAAGTTATATTCTGAGAACGATTTGTGAACTTCATCAAATGTTTCCTTAGCAACGCCAAGAACCCACTTGTCTAAGTCGCCCATATCAGTATATGGTGTTAGAGTCTCTAGGTCGTTAATATTTGCAAGCATAATTCTAAAAGTATTTCTTAGTTTACGGTAGTTCTCACTTGTTTGTTTTAAGATACCTTGAGATATTTTTAAGTCACTTTGGTAATCAGATGAAGCTACCCATAGTCTTAAAATCTCACTTCCGTACTCTTTTAAAACTTTTTCAGGTGCAACAACATTACCCTTAGATTTACTCATCTTTTCACCCTTGTCATCAACGGTGAAACCATGTGTTACGACAGCTTTATATGGTGCTTGTAGTTCAGTCGCGCATGAGAGGAACATTGAAGACTGAAACCAACCACGATGTTGGTCACTTCCCTCTACATAAAGGTCTGCTTGGTATTCACCAGCATCATAGTTACGAGATTTAAGTACTGAGTTAAAAGTTGAACCAGAGTCAAACCATACATCTAAAATGTCAGTTACTTTTTCAACTTCATCAGCTTTATATCCAGCACCTGGATAAAGTAGGTTTTCTATCGGCATTGAGTACCAAGCATCACTTCCTTGCATCTCAAATATCATAGCTACGTAGTTTAAAACTTTTTCATCAAAGATAACTTTGCCAGTCTCTTTAACTCTGAAAAATGCGATAGGTACACCCCAGTCACGTTGACGAGATATACACCAGTCTGGGCGATTTTCTACCATAGAGTTTAGACGGTTACGACCAGTTTCAGGGTAAAATAAAGTTTTTTCAACTTCACTAAGAGCGATATCTCTAAGAGTTTTATCACTACCTTCTGGTTTCTCATCTACTGAGATAAACCATTGCCTAGTTGCACGAAAGATAAGTGGAGTATGACTTCTCCAACAGTGTGGATAAGAGTGAGTAAACTTAGACTCTTGAAGAAGTGAATCTCCTAAAAGCTCTAAGATACGGTCGTTACATTTAAATATAAGTTTACCAACAAACTCTTCAGGATTTGGAAGTAGTTTTTCTTTTACAACAGTCTCATCAAAACATCCAGTTTCATCAACTGGCATGATAACTTCAAGGTCATACTTAAGTCCAACACGGTAATCATCTTCACCATGTCCTGGTGCAGTATGAACTCCACCAGTACCACTATCCATAAGTACATGGTCTCCTAAAACTATCTTAGATTTTCTACCATTTAGTGGGTTTATTGCCACTTGGTTTTCAAACACAGTTGAGTCTATCTCTTGTGCGATTTCGCCTTTAATAACTTCTGACTCTAGTAGTGACGCATGAAGAACTTTAGCAACTATATATCCATCAGTAGTAAGTACATATTTTTCATCTGGATTAAGAGAGATTCCAGTGTTTGAAGGAAGTGTCCATGGTGTAGTAGTCCAGATAACAAGAGCTGCTTTAGTAGAGATATTAGCTTTTGTTTTTGCCTCATCACTTAGCTCAAATGCTACATAGATTGAGTGAGACTCTTTGTCTTCGTACTCAACTTCTGCTTCTGCTAAGGCTGTACGCTCAGCCCATGACCAGTAAACAGGTTTGCTACGCTCTATCAAAAGACCTTTTTTAGCTACACCACAAAGTGTGCGGTAGATGTTTGCTTCAAACTTATAGTCCATAGTAACATAAGGATTTTCCCAATCAGCTAAGATACCAAGAGTTTTAAACTCCTCTTTTTGGATATCTACAAACTTTGCTGCATGCTCACGACAAAGCTCACGAACTTTACTTACTTCTAGTAGTTCTTTTTTCTTTTTTCCACCAAGTTTTTTCTCAACTTGTTGCTCGATTGGTAGTCCATGACAATCCCAACCCGGAGTAAAACGAACTGATTTACCTGAAAAGTAGTTATGTTTTATGATGATGTCTTTTAAAACCTTGTTAAGTGCATGACCGATGTGAATATGACCATTTGCATAAGGAGGACCATCGTGAAGAGTAAACTTAGGTGCATCTTTACGATTTTTTTTCATCTTTTCATAGATTTTTTTCTCATCCCAAGCAGCATAACGCTTAGGTTCATTGTTTATCAAGTTTCCACGCATAGCAAAGCTAGTAGTTGGTAAAAGTAGTGTGTCTTTGTAGTCCATCTGTACCTCAAAAGTTTTTAAATTTTTTGGATTATAGCTAATTAAGGTTTATTTTATTATAAAGTTATTAAATAGTGATATAATAAGCAACATTAAATTTGTTTAAAAAAGGCTAAAATAGCTATGAAACTACATCTTTTATTAATTGGTAATAAATTTATATATAACAAGTCATTACAGCAATATGTTATCCGTAAAATAGAGGAAAAATCTGATTTTATTGATTCTATAACTTACTTTAAAGAGAGTGATAATTCACTATTTTTATATCTTGAAAAAGAGTTAAATAACTCTGATAAAATCATAATAGTTACATCAAAACAACATTTTTCTACTATTGGAAAGCTTATATGTACTGCAACTTCTGATAACCAGATACTTAAAGACAATATGTTACTGCCATCTAAAGTATCTGTATTTGAAGAGGGTTCTTACCTTTTAGAGTACAAAAATTCTTTAACCAATGTACTTCATGTTGATGAGATGCAAAAACTTCCAGAAATTTTACTTCATTTTCAAGATTCTAAGGCAACACTACATCTTTTTGAAGAGGACAAAGAAACAGCATTAGCACTACTTTCACCAATAGCTCAGACTTACGATATAAATATTGATGTAGTTGAACTCATAGAAGGTTGGCAACGTATAGATGTACGAAATAAAAAATATGGAAATATATCTAAATTTATATCATCAGCTAAAAAGTTAATGACAAACAAGTTAATTGCTGCACCAAATATTGTGGATTATATTATTGATGTTCTTTCTCACGCAAATAAAACTATATCTTTTGCAGAGAGTTGCACTGGAGGATTGTTATCTTATTATTTTACCAAACAAAATGGTGCGTCTAAAGTATTGTCTGGGTCATTAGTAACTTACTCAAACAATATAAAAGAGAACTGGCTTGGTGTATCACATGATACTTTAGTGAAAAATGGAGCTGTAAGTTCTGAAGTTGTTTGTGAAATGAGTGATGGCGTAATGAGTGTTAGTGAAGCTGACTATACTTTGTCTGTAAGTGGAATAGCAGGTGATGGTGGAGGGAGTGTAGAAAAACCAGTTGGCACTGTATATGTAAGTGTTAGAGATAAAAATAGTTCAAAAGAAGTTGGTTTAAGTTTAATGGGTGATAGAAATTATGTGCAAGAACAAAGCGTTTTATTTGCCATTAAAATGCTGTTATTACATGATAAAGAGACATTTTTTAAAATTTAGCTCTTTTTTGCTTGACATCAAAGGTCTATTTGTCTATAATTTCGACCTCTTAACAAATAGAGGAAAATGTCTTGTTAGCTCAGCTGGTAGAGCACGTCACTTTTAA
>CAZZAZ010000104.1:0-6351 GCA_964652355.1 uncultured Sulfurimonas sp.
GTATGAGAAAGATTATAAACAGCATTTTCTTTAGAGTAAGATTTTGGCAAAATTGTACGAGATTTAGATGTATTCATTTGTTTATTTGGAATCACAACAATAGCTTTTATATATGATGGAAGATGTTTCTTTTGTGAAAAAACTTTAGATTTTTCAACAGTTGCTGCATTAAATCCACCCATCACAGCTGGCGTAATATTATCAGGATGTGGCTCATACACAAGTGCATGATTTAAAATTCGTCTTTTACTAACACGAATTCCAGCAGCTTCATGGGCTGATGCTATTGCTGAAACAATTACAGCAGAAGATGAACCAAGTCCACGAGACATTGGAATTTGATTATAGAATGTAAATTTAAAATTTTGCGATTTTTTAGTTAAACGATTGTAATGTTCGTTAAATATACTAACAAATAGATTATTCCCTTTAAGTCTAGGATTATTTTCACCCTCTCCCTTAATACTTACAGAAAAAAACTTCGATGGATGAAATTCAACTTTATTTCTTAAATCAACTGCTAAACCCAAAGAATCAAATCCTGGTCCTAAGTTAGCAGAGGTTGCGGGTACACTTATTATCAATTATATTCCTATCCAACAGCTCCAATACCATACAATGGTTCGGTCGTTGTGCTAAACTCATTATAATCAAGTACATCTGGAAGCTTAAAGCTACTACTTGGAACTGTTTCTAATTTTTGAGTTATTATTTCTGATGAAATTTTAACAAAAAAGAGCTTTCCTAGCGCTTTGATTGGTTGATTTTCATTAAAATAAAAGGCATCTGTTGCAAAAAGTGGTATTTTTTTTAAAATACTCATTGATTTTAAAAATATATAAGCTACTTTTATTGCCATAAATGAACCGGGTCCATTTGCGTAAAAAAGTTTTTTTATATCATATTTACCTGAGAGTTGTTTAAATAATACAGGGAGAATATCTGAACTTTTTTCTTCAGATATAATTGTGTCGATTAGCTTATTGTCTTCATATACGCCAATCATAATAGGCGAAGACAAAGTTATAAAAACTAAATCAACACTCTTAGGCATATGCTTTTTCTAATTCAGCAGTTTTTTCACCAACAAGTTCTACAACTTCATAGTTTTCAGGATTTTTTAAAAGCTCTAAAGTAAGTTTATGGTTTAAATCATGACTTCCTGCTAATGCTTCATAGTTACCTACAAAATTCATACCAATAAGTGACATATCTCCAATAGCATCAAGTATTTTATGTCTTACAAATTCATCTGAAAATCTTAAACCTTCTGGATTTAAAACTTTTTTCTCATCTAGTACTACAGCATTTTCCAAAGAACCACCTTGTGCTAAACCTATTGAGCGAAGATACTGAACCTCATGTAAGAAACCAAATGTTCTAGCACGAGAAATCTCACTTTTATAATTCTCTTTTGTAAAAGATAAAGAGTAGTCCTGATTTTTTATAACTGGATGTGCGAACTTAATTGTGAAATCATATTTTAAGTCAGGTGATGGGGAAAGCTTTACATATTTTTCGCCTTCCTGAATCATAACCTCTTTAACTATACGCATAACTTTTTTAGGACTATTTTGTTGAACTAAGCCAGCTTCATCTAAAAGTAAACAAAAAGAAGCGGAACTACCATCCATCACTGGAACCTCATCAGCATCCACTATGATTTTTAAGTTGTCAATTCCATAAGCATACACAGCAGATAACATATGCTCAATAGTGGAGATAACATGACCATCTTTTCCTATTACTGTTGCCATTTTTGTATCTACAACATTTTCAGGGATTAAAGGTATCGCCACATCTACATCTGAACGATAAAAAACTATCCCTGAATCTTCATCTAAAGGTTCTAGTTTTAACTTAACGGGGACTCCTTTATGAAGTCCTATCCCAACTAATTCAACAGATTTTTTTATCGTAGTTTGGTACATACTATTTGTCTCCTTTATCAAAAAAGTGTACCCCAGTGGCAGAATCAATTCTTTGACAAATTCCTCTCACTGAAGCTACGCCTATTGGCAAGAAATATTTCATTATTTAGATCCACCTATGATCTTTTTAGCTTCTTTAATAACATTTGAAATATTTAATTTCATCCATTGTTTATCCATCCATTCTTGTGGACGAACTTCAACACCTTGAATAAGTACACCAAAATGAAGATGGTCACCCATAGCATATCCACTTTTACCTGTTTTTGCTACAACATTTTTAGCCGACAAGTATTCACCAGCATTTACATTTACACTTGAACAATGTCCATAAAGTGTATATAACCCAAGTCCATGAGATATTATAGGCATATTTCCATAAATACCATTATAGTTTGCATACACTACATCTCCACCGTTTTGTGGTTTTATACTTGCCATAGCATTTGACGCCATATCTAAACCTAAATGGTATGATTCGCTAATAGCAGTATCATTGTATGAATAAAGTCTATGATCACCAAATGATGCAACAATTTGTGCATTTTTAAGTGGATACATCTCATTTATTTTAAAGTCACTAATCATTTCAGTAGATACTTTTGAAGTTATTTCATGAATTAGTTTTTCATTTTTAGCACGAACATCTTCATTGATTATTTTAAACTGCTCTATTGAATCTTCAACCCCACCAGTTTCAGCAAACTCTTCTGCAAGTTCGGCAATCTTACCTTTTAAAAATCTATCACTTAGTTTTATATTTGATACTCTGTATTTTTTATCTTTTAAATAAAGTGGAATATATGCTTTAGATATGTTATTAGCATAGTCTGTTACAAGTATACTTGCTCTAAAGCTATCTTGTGTTACTGGCCATGCTATTAAAGAAATATAGTAACCATCTTTATAAAACGGTTGTGCTATAAATTTTTTACCAAAGTTTGTTTGTATATAAATCTCTTTTAAATTATCATCTTTTGCTTTAAATATAACAAGAGCTGCCCCACCCTTTTTAATCTTATACGAATGAGAAACTACATTTAATTCTGGTCTTCTTTTATCAATTACTAACTTATATTCACGCTTAGCTCTGTTTCCATTTAAAAAATTCCATTTACTAGCATCACTAGCTTCAACAATTATTTTTATATTTTTATCTCGCATAGCATAAGCACTCTTTGGAGGTTTAACATTTATACTTACAGAATTTTGTGGAGTTAAAAACTGTTCACTTTCAAGTACTGTTGTGTCATTGTGAGTTTTAAGAGTAATTTTATACGATTTTAAACCGCTATCATCATCTATCTTAATTTTCAGGGGCTTTTTTAGGTTCCAGTAACCATTTGTATCTAAACTAATAACTGGTACATTTCGCTCAAACATTGAAGAGCTATAAACATAAAACACTCCCCCTATTATTAATGCAAATACTATTAATACACCTAATGATGATTTTTTATTTCCTCTTGCCAAATTATAATTCCTTCTTAATTATTTTTAATATTTTGTTTTCTTCATCAGATTTATGTAAAATCACTTCTTTCACTAAATGTAGTTGAAGTACCTCTTGCATAACAAGATAAGCGTCCTCTTCTTTTGAGCCACAAGCCTTTAACATATCATCATCTATACTCAAAATTGCTAAAGTAGCATCAGACTTTAGTTGCATACCTTGCAACATAATAGCTTTTAGTCTTAAAAGGCTTAAACTAGTGCTTTTTAAAATAAACTCATTACATATTTTAAATTCAGCTCCAAGCTCTACTAACTCCTTTGCCATAGCAAATATTGTACCATTGAGATTAGTGTTTGTAAAGCCATTTGTTTCTTTAATTAGTCCTGCATATATTGCAGTAGCCATCTTTTTATTTATCTTTTTACCAGAGTCTTTAAACAGATAAAATAACTTAGTTGAACTAATATCTAAATCTATTTTCAAATCAGCTGATGAATTAGAATTTAAATTTTTAACCTTATCAAACCATGGTAAAAAAGACAAGTTTCTATCTACATCTTCACAAGCTATAGAGACTTTTTTATGAAGTGTCAATATATAAGTATATAAAGCACTAGCACTAGTTAAAGAGAGTCTATTGGCTACTATTAAGATATGGTTTGCTTTATCTATCTCTTGTAAAATATTCATTAATGCAATTATATCTATATTTTCTTAGCTAATGGTTTGCTATTTATTCATTTTATAAACATAAGCAAGAACTTCAGCAACTGTCGCAAATAACTCTTCAGGTATTGCCCGTTCAACCTCAACTTGGTCGTATAAGCTTCTAGCCAAAGGAGGGTTTTGAACAATATGTACAGAATTTTCTCTAGCAATTTTTTTAATCTGCAAAGCTATATTATCCATACCCTTTGCTACAACTATTGGGGCATGAGATTTTGTTTCATCATACTTTATAGCTACTGCATAATGTGTTGGATTTGTTATAACAACATCAGCATTTGGAACCTCAGACATCATTCTTTTTTGTGATGCTTGCATCTGAATCTGTCTGATTTTTGCTTTTATCAATGGATCTCCATCCATATTTTTCATCTCATCTTTAATCTCTTGTTTAGACATTTTCAAACCATCAAAATATTGTTTTCTTACTATTACAATATCTATCATTGCAAAAATAAAAATTATTAAAAGCATTACTAGGGCTATAATAATAGCCTTATCCTTTAACCAGTTCAGCTGTTCAGCTAAACTAAACAAAGCGACAGTTGGAAGTTCTAGAATAAAGTAAAAGAAAAATATAAAACCAACACCAAGAGTAGTAAAGGACTTAAAAGTAATTTTTACTCCCTCTATCATTTTTTTCATACCAAATAAATTTTTAATACCCTTAATAGGATCTATCTTTTTAAAATCTGGCATAATTGCTTTAGTTGTAAATAAAAAACCAAATTGAGCTAAAGCTGCTATTACCCCTGCAATAGCAACTGAAATAGCTAATGGCATAATTACAAGTAAAAATTCTCTAATAGTGACAAAGGCAATATCAACCATAGAGGACTTATCAAGTTCCATGCCAATTAATGAAAAATAATATTTAAAAAGAAAAATAACATGTGAAGCCATGTATGGAAAAAGCATTAAAGTTGCCAAAATTGCGATAAAAAGTGTTATAACCCCCGAAGTATCTTGGGACTTTGGAACATTACCCTCTTTTCGGGCATCCTCTATCTTTTTGGGGGTGGGTTCTTCTGTTTTTTCAGCATCATCAGCCATAATATCTCCTAGAAGAACTCAATAAAATCTTTAAAAGATTTTACTTTAGTGCCATAGCGGCTAGCGTAAAAAAATGGATGTATTCCTTTTTTGTTCAAAGAAATAGAGACTTCTGTTTTTTCAGCATCATCAGCCATCTAAACAATCTCCAAATTTTATTTTTAAGATATTTTCATTGAAAGATCAATCCAATTTGCCTGATGAATTAATGAACCAGAACTTATAGCATCAACTCCAGTTTTTGCATAAGATTCAATAGTATCAAGCGAGATATTACCACTTGCTTCTAAAAGTACATGTGCGAAATTTGCATCACGATACTCAACTACATCTTTAACTTGTTTTGGTGTCATATTATCACACATAACTATATCTGCTCCAGCTTCAAAAGCCTCTTTTGCAATACTTAGTGTTTCCGCTTCAACTTCAATCTTTGCGGTAAAAGGTATCTCTTTACGAGCTTTTTTTATATACTCTTTTAAATTTTTTATAGTTTTTAAGTGCGTGTCTTTTATCATAAGTGAATCATCAAGACCAAGTCTATGGTTTACTGCTCCGCCAACTCTTGTAGCATATTTTTCAAAAACTCTTAAAAGTGGTCTAGTTTTTCTTGTATCTAAAAGTTTCACATCATAAGGCTCACAAATTGTTGCATACTTATTTGTAAGGGTTGCTATAGAACTTGCATGTAAAAGTATGTTTAAAATAGTTCTTTCAGTTTTTAAAACTGCGTGAGAATCTCCCCTAACTATCGCTAAGATATCATGTTGACAAAACACTTCACCATCTTTTTTTCCCCAATTTATCTCTAAACCCTCTAAGTCTGCTAAAACTTGCACATATTCTTGTCCAGCCATAATACCATCGCACTTAGCAATAATATCTGACTTTACATCTACCGCATCTTCAACAAGTGCATACAGATCTCCACGACCAACATCTTGAGCTAGGGATTCTTTTACAAAATCTTTTATCATAGTGCTAACATTCTTTCTAGTGAAATTTGAGCCCATTTTTGAGTATTGTCATCAACAAAAATCTCATTTAGTGGCTCTCCATCATCGATGGATTTTAAAATATCATATAAATCTTTTAAAGTTGTTTCATTCATAGTTGGACATTCTGGTTTAGTTGAGCTTAATACATAAGTATTTTTAGGGCGAAGACGATTTACCATGTTAAACT
>CAZZAZ010000105.1:0-6286 GCA_964652355.1 uncultured Sulfurimonas sp.
AAATCAACTGGAATTTGAGATGAATTAGTATAGTAGATATTATCATCCATCCCAGCTTGAAGTATAGAGTCCCCATAACGCTTTTTATCCTCTTTTGCAAAACGGTAAGTCGTGCCTTCAGCAGGTGTAGCTTCAAGGTTATAAAGGTTTCCAGTGTCTTCTTGAAACTCTACCATTCTCTCACGCATGTGGTTTAAAATATCTATGGCAAATTTCATCCCATCATCTGAGCTAATATCATAAGCATCAGATGTAAAGTTTCTTATCATCTCATTCATTCCATTTACACCAATAGTTGAGAAGTGGTTGTTGAAACCTGGAAGGTACCTCATAGTGTATGGAAAAAGTCCACGGTCATACATCTCTTGAACAAATACACGCTTTTTCTCTAAAGTATTTTTTGCATGATTCATAAGTTGGTCTATTCTAATCATAAGTGCCTCTTTATCGCCCTTATATAAAAAACCAAGTCTTGCCATATTTAGTGTTACAACACCGATACTTCCAGTCATCTCAGCAGAACCAAAAAGTCCACCACCACGCTTTAGTAGCTCACGAAGGTCAAGTTGTAAACGACAACACATACTTCTAACATGACCTGGTTTATAAGCCTCTTCATTTTCAACTAAGTTGCCATTTTCATCGCGTTTGTACTGACTTCCTATAAAGTTTTGAAAATAAGATGAGCCAATTTTTGCTGTATTTTCAAAGAGTAAATCTGTGTTTTCACCATGCCAGTCAAAATCTTCTGTGATATTTACAGTAGGGATAGGAAAAGTAAAAGGTTGTCCTGTCTTATCGCCCTCTGTCATAACTTCATAATAGGCTTTGTTTATTTGGTTCATCTCTTTTTGAAAGTTTTTATATGTCATCTCTTCAAGCGAATCACATCCACGCTCTTTAGCAATCAAGTCTAGTTCAGAATCTAGTAAACCTTTAAAAAGATGGCTCTGTTTAGCTGTTGGAATTTGGTCTTTCAAATCACTAGGAACTGTCCAGTCTATTGTTATGTTGGTAAAAGGTGATTGTCCCCAACGAGCTGGTACATTTAAGTTATATATAAAACTTCTTACAGCTTTTTTTATCTCTTTATATGGAAGTTTATCTTTAAATACATATGGCGCTAGATAAGTGTCAAAAGATGAAAATGCTTGTGCTCCAGCCCACTCGCTTTGAAGTATGCCTAAGAAGTTTGCCATCTGTCCTAGTGCTTCACGGAAGTGTCTTGGTGCATCACTCTCAACGCGACCACGAACTCCGTTAAAACCTTCATCTAAAAGAACTCTTAAACTCCAACCAGCACAGTAACCAGTTAAACAGTCTAAATCATGTATGTGGTAATCTCCATCTCTGTGAGCATGACCTTCTTCTTTAGTATAAACCTTATCTAGCCAGTAGTTTGCTATAACTTTTCCCGCAGTATTGTTTACAAGTCCTGCGTTTGAGTAACCTGTATTTGAGTTTGCTTTTATGCGCCAGTCGCTTTTGTTGATGTACTCTTCAACTGTTTGAGTTGAGTTTATGAAAGTTGTATCTTCATCAAGAAGGTCTATTCTTTGCATTTTATGAGTATGACGGTATATCATAAAAGATCGCATAACATCGAAGTAACGAGCTTTGTAAAGAGTTGTTTCAATCATATCTTGTATATCTTCAACCGCTACAACACGTTTATTTTTCAATGAATCAATTACATTGAAAAATACAGAACTATCATAAGTTACATGCTCACTTTTAAATGCTTTTTTTATAGCATCTTCGATTTTAAATGATAAAAACTCTTTATGTGTACCATCTCTTTTTAAAATTGTCTCTATCATTTAAAACCCCTGAAATTATTTGAGAGAAGTTTATAAGAGATGTGTTTAAAAATCTATGAGAAAAAGTGTCATTTTTGTGTCACTAATAGCTCTGTTAATTGCTATAAGGTATAATTTTGCATGAAGAAAAAAATAGAAAATATTTTAACAATTTGGCATGAGCACTTTAGTGATGAAGAAAATCAATACTCAGAGTTTGAACACTCAGATATTGAGTATTTTGTAGGATGTTTGTTATACAATCATTTGAACTTTGAGTACGCACTTGATACTATGAAAACAATTGATCTGTCTTATGACTTTATAGAAAACTGCTCTAGTGAATATGATGATATTTTAAAAACTATAAAAACTGTAGATATTAATGATGAAAAACAAAAAATAGAGTTTTTAATAACATATATTAAAGATGCAAAAGAAAAATACTCAGTTGATGAACTGTATCTTATAAATAGATTATCTTATCATATAGATGGTATCGCTCAAAGATATGAAAATGGTGAAAAAGCTAAATCAGTCGACTTTGTTGCACCTCCTAAAAAGTCAAGTAATCCATTAGATAGAATATGAAAAAGTATCTTATAACTTCACGGGAGTTTTATACAGATACGCCAGCAATTTTTCGTAGTATATTACATGAACAATTTATAAAATATAGACCTGATTACGCACTTTACAGAGATAAATCAAATCCAAACTATGATATTCAAGCTACTCATTTTGTAGAAGTATGTTCACAATTTGGCAATGTAAAAAGCTTTATCCACCAAAAGCCAGAGTTAGCTAAAGAGTTAAATGCTTCCGGAGTTCATCTAAGTTCAAAGCAGTTTGCTGAGATACAAAAGGCTAAAGATTTAGGTCTTGAGGTTATTATAAGTACACATACACAAGAAGAGGTTTTAAAAGCTCGAAGTTTAGGTGCAGATGCAGTTACTTATAGCCCAATATTTGCAAGTCCTGGTAAGGGTAAGGCAAAGGGGATAGATAACTTAAAGGAGCTTTTAAGTAAAACTGATATAAAAGTTTTTGCTCTTGGTGGGATAGTTACACAAGAGGAGATAAAAAAGATTGAAGAGACTTCATCTTATGGTTTTGCTTCTATAAGGTACTTTTACTAAAGAGTTTGACCAGCTAAAAATCCGCTAGAAAAACTCCATTGTAAGTTATACCCACCACATGGTCCATCTATATTCATAACTTCACCACAAAAGTACAAGCCTTTTACCAATCTACTTTGCATAGTTTTTGGGTCTATTTCAGAGAGTTTAATCCCACCACGAGTTATCATCGCCATTTTAAATCCATCATGTCCAGTTATAGTAAGTGGTGTCCAAGTTAAAAGTTTTAGAAGCTTCTCTTTACTTTTACCATTTATTTTTGAGTATTTTTCATACTCGCTTATACCTGCTAGTTTTAAAATCTCATCTGCAAGGGCTTTAGGGAGTAGGGTGTAAATAGAGTTTTCTTTTAGATACTGATCTATCTCTTCTTGATTTTTACCTTTTGTAAGATTCATAAGTATAGGTACTTTACCATATTTTGTTATAAGAGGGGTTATCTCTCTTGCAAAGTCAAGTACAACAGGTCCACGAATCCCACTTTTTGTAAAGATCAAATCACCATGAGCTACAAGTTTTTTTTGTTTTTTCATATCCACTCGCATCTCAACTTTTGCTATGGTATCAGCTCTACAATTTTGTACCCAAGTCTCTTTTGTACGAAGTGGCATCATAGCTGGGCTTAACTCAGTTGTAGTATGACCAAGATCTTTTACCATTTCGTAGCCATCCCCTTCAGCCCCAAGTACAGGATAACCCAAACCACCAGTTGCAACTATAATACTTGTAGCTTTAAATGTTTCTGTTGTTGTTTTAACACCTCTGACTTCACTGTTTTCATATAAAATCTCTTCAACTTTTTGTGAAGTTAAAATCTCTACACCCAATCTCTCTAACTCTTTGTTAAATGCGGAGATAATAGTAGCAGAGGAGTGTGATGTTGGAAAAACTCTAAAGCCATCAGGTGCATGAGTATCAACACCGATAGATTTTAAAAATGTAACAAGGTCTTTGTGGTTAAAAGCTTTAAGTGCATCTTGCATAAAGCGACCATCACGACCAAACTTTAGCATAAAATCTTCATCACTTAAAGTATTTGTTAGATTACATTTACCACCACCAGTAGCTTTAAGTTTTGCACCAACTGATGAGAGTTTTTCTAATAGTAAGGTTTTTTTATTTTCCCTTGCTGAAGTTATGGCAGCCATCATTCCAGCTGCTCCAGCACCTATAATGATAACATCTATATCTTTTTCCAAATATTTTCCTACTACAAATATATTTTAATATTATAAATTAAAAATGTATGATATTATAAGTTTAATGAAAGATTTATTTAAATTTATAATAGTTTATATAATTATTGTTAGTGCTGTGATTTTTTCTTATCTAAATGTGTATCAGGAGAAGAAACAGAAATTACTTTTTACAAAGAATGAGTTGCATGGTATTACATATTTAAATGATATATATCACTTAAGTATAAATACAGCTTTGTACCAAGGTGCTTTGATTTTTGAAGATGATAAAAATGTAGTAAGATTTTCAAAACAAAAAATGCAACAATATATACAGTTGGTAAAGAAGTATCAAAAGAGCTTCAAAAAGTTCAAAAATGATGAGTTTAATGCAAAAATGGATAAATTACAATCATTAAATGTTAGCAATCAGTCTGATTTTTATGATTTTTTAGATTATATTAATCATGAAAACTATAGAATCGGAGATGTTTCTAAACTCTTGTTTGAAGAGGATAGAAAGGCACACTTCTTATCCAGTCTTATTACTCATTATATGCCTGAATATTTGATAAGTATTTTAAATTCTTATAATGTTGTTGAAGAATTAGTTCGAAAAAATCATATAAGTAATGAAAAAAAAGATGTTTTTACAGAGCAAAGTAAGCTTATATATCTTAGTTCACAAGAGATAAAAGGTATAGTAGATTTATTAAAGGAGTATGATGATACTTATGAGTTATCTTTACTTATAGATGAGGTATTATCTGAACTAAAGAAGCTACCTAATAATCTAGCTCTTATTATGGAAAGAGAAAAACTTTCTACTCAGTACATCAATGTTTCTCATAAGATTTTAAACTTATCTTATACATTAAATAATTTAAATATACAAATATTAAAAGATTTATTAAAAAAACGACAAATAATGTTAGAAAATTTAATATATCAATATAATGTTATAACTATTTTTATTTTATTACTAATTACTATTATTATGTATCTCTTTTATCGTTCAAATAATGAAAATATTTTAAACCTTAAGCAGCTAAAGATAGAAAAAGAGAAATCTATAAAGGCATTGGAGTTTAAAAGTCAGTTTTTATCAAACATGTCACATGAAATTCGTACACCACTCAATAGTATAATTAGTTTAATTAATTTAACAATTAAAACAAAGCTAGATGAAAAACAGATATATATGTTGTCTAAAGCTAATTCAGCATCGGTAATTTTACTTGGGGTAATAAACGATATTTTAGATATGTCAAAAATAGAATCTGAAAAAATGAGTGTAGAAAAAGAACCATTTAATCTAAAAGAGTGTGTAGATAATATTTATGATATGCTACTTATTAAAGCTCAAGAAAATGGAATATCATTAGATATTGAGTATAAAAGTGTTTCAAACTTTTATTTAATTGGAAGCACATTAAGGATATCTCAAATACTTACAAATCTTTTAAGTAATGCTATAAAATTTACACATCATGGTGGCGTAAGCCTTATTGTTGAAAAATTAGATTCTAATATATATAGATTTGAAATAAAAGATACAGGAATTGGTTTAAAAGAGGAGCAAATTACTACACTTTTTGATGAGTTTACTCAAGCAGATATGGGTACTAGTCGTAAATACGGTGGTACTGGTTTAGGTTTATCTATTAGTAAAAAATTAACAGAGCTTATGGGTGGAAGAATTTGGGTAAAAAGTGTATATGGGAAAGGTAGTTCGTTTTTCTTTGAAGTACCATTAGATAATGATTTAGATCATAAAGAAGATGAATCATTACGCGAGACTAATTTAGAAGATATTATCTCATCCATAAATTCTAAAAAAGATATAAAAATACTTGTAGCAGAAGATAACAAAATGAATCAAATGGTTTTAGAGATGTTACTTGAGGATAGTAATATAGAACTTGATTTTGCGAATGATGGAAAAATAGCTTTGGATAAGTTTAAAAATTCTACTTATAATATGATACTAATGGATATTCAAATGCCAAATATGAATGGTTATGAAGCTACTAGGGCTATAAGAGATATAGATGAAAATGTAAAAATTATTGGACTAAGTGCAAATGCTATGCAAGAGGATATAGACAAAGCTAAGCAATCAGGTATGGATGATTACTTAACTAAGCCAATTGATTTAGCTAAACTTTAT
>CAZZAZ010000106.1:0-6256 GCA_964652355.1 uncultured Sulfurimonas sp.
AATTTCATTAAAGCAATTATATCTTTTTTTTATTGTAATATTGCTAAATATCACGCTAAATCAAAACTAAGCTAGGAATACATATTGCTTAAGTTTCATAAAAAATGAGTTGAGAGTAAAAATGACACAATTACTAGATAAATTCAGAGAAAAATAGCACTTAAAAACGGTCGTTAAGAGGTACGATGTTTCTTTATAAATAGTTTAATATAAGAATCCAAAAAGCCATAACGGTAATTTATTACCAAAGCCCATTTCAATATCATCGGCAACGATAAAACTATTTTCTATATTTTTTATTTGTTCAAAACTTTTATTTTTTCCACCTATCTCAAAAGTATATTTTTCATCTACCAAAAAGTCACCAACTTTAGGATATGACAAATCATGACCTTGGTTTAACATATTTAAAAAAAACTGTTCTCTGATTGTACCTATCTCATTTGACTGACAATAACTAAAACTCAAGTTTGGATTATTAAGATAAAGTTTTTGTGGCTTAGTGAAAATATTATCCCCCTTTGTTTTTCCTCTAAGGGCTGAGAATATATTTCCCATCATTAAGTAATGGATATATTGATACAATGTATTTCTATTTATACCAATTTTTTTTGATAAATTAGTAATATTAAGCTCATAAGGTTTTGATGAACATATTAAGTTTACAAGTTGTTTTAACTTTTGAATACTTTGAGGTTCAATATTAAAAATAATTGGTAAATCACTTTCAATTACTGTATTAACAGTTTCCTCTAATTTTATACTATAGGTTTCATTATTTTCAAAATAGTATGGAAAATACCCATATTGCAAATACTCTTTAAAGTACTCAAATGGCTTTATTTGACTTGTGATTTCACTTGCTATATCTGTATGCTTTTCTAAAAGCTCTTTTAGTGAATAACTCTTAAATTTAATATCAAGTTTTAATTCTAAAAACTCTCTAAAAGACAATCCCTTCACTCTATAAAGTACCGCTCTACGACTTAAGTCTGCTTTTTTATGCTCCAATTGCAAAGCACTTGAACCACTAAAAATTACTTTTAAGTCTAAAAAATCATATATCTCTTTTAGTTCTTTTTCAAAATCTTTATACTTATGTATCTCATCAATAGCCAGTACCTTACCACCACTCTTTGAAAATTCATCTGCTATGTCATAGAGAGATACAGAACTTGTAATAATACTGTCAGCACTAAAATACAATTTTTTGCTTTGAGGTAAATCTAATGAACTTAGGTATTGAATAATAACAGTAGTCTTGCCGACACCTCGACTACCTAAAATACCAACCATTTTATCATTAAAATTTACAGTATGAAAGAAATATCTTTTATACACATAATTTTGTAGTTTTAATATTTGATTAGATTTTTCATAAAGTTTATTTAACATCTATTCTCCCAGTGTATATTATATTAAGCATTATAATATCATATTGTTTATTCTATTATACTTTAATATAGTAGACTGTTTTTGAGGCGAAGTAGGTGTGAGAATTATCTATCATTAAAATCATTTATATTTTCCGTATTTATTTAGCTCCAACTTTAGAAAGTACGACTTTTATTGTTTTCATAAAGATTACAAAATCCATCCATAATGACCAATTTTGTATATACCATACATCTAACTCAACTCTTTGAGCAAACGTAAGTTCATTTCTACCACTAACTTGCCAAAGTCCAGTAATACCTGGGTTTGTTTTTAAAATAATCTCTTCGTTAAATTTACCAATCTTATCTCTTTCGGATATCATATATGGTCTTGGACCAATAAGGTTCATTTTCCCTTGTAAGATATTATAAAACTGCGGAAACTCATCTAAAGATGTCTTTCTTAGAAAATTTCCAACTTTAGTAATTCTCGGATCATTTTTATATTTATGATAAGTGTTATAGTACTCTATTTCTTCTGGGTTTTCTTTTAAATATTTATTTAACATATCTTCATTATCTATATGCATAGTTCTATATTTATAACAAGAAAACTGTTTTGAATCTTTACCTAATCTTCTTTGTTTAAATATTACTGCACCATCTGAATCTAATCTAATTAGTAATGATATAAGTAGATGAAGAACTAAAGCAAAAGGAAAAATCATTATAACTAGTGTTTTTTCAAAAATATACTTTATAAAAGTATTTTTATAATTAAGTAACCTATTTTCAATATGAATAGCAGATAATCTTATATTTGCATAGTCGATGATACTGGTATGAGAAAAATCCAAATGATCCATGTACGGGATTACATAGATATCCTTAGTTTCTTTTGTATAGTTTCTTATATTTTCTTGTAACTCCTCAAGAGAAAAACCTTTGGATGATATGATTACCATGTCATAATTGGTTTGAGCATTTTTAAATCCAAAATACCAATTTTTTTCTATCTCTTTATATATTGTTTCATATCTAGAAGAGTTAGCAACTACTTTTACATTTACTCTAAACATATCTAGATTAAATAACAATCTTTTAAACAATCTCTTTGATGTTGGTAATACAAATGCAGATATTATAAAAAATAAAAGAATAAAACTACGAGAATAATCATCTGACATTTTTGTTAAAGTTATAACGGTAAATACTGCCAAAAATGAAAATATAAGACTCTTGAGTACTCTTTTTGTATCACTCCAAAAATCATAACGAACTATATATATTTTTTCAAAAATAAATATAGATAATACCATCACTAATATCCAGTAATATTTTTGTATCTCTAGAGTATTGAAAAATGGTAAAGTATCATTTAATAAATCTACTCGTAAAAATATAGCTAAATCAAGTGAAAATATTAAAGCTAATAAATCTATACAAATTAGTAAAAAGAAATATACATAGGTTTTCATAAGTATGATTATACTTTAAACTATATTTATTTTAACTCAAGTTTAGATTCAATGAACTCTTTTATCTCTTTTTTAAATCTACTTGTTGAGTAAGAGGCTGTATCTTTTGATATTTGAGCATGGTTAAATTCTAATATTTCAAACTCTTTTACCGTTTTTATTATCTCATCTTTAGTTTGCTTTTGAAAATGAATACCATTTATTTTATCTTTTACAGTCTCGGCAGTTCCACCAATACCTAAAGCTATAACAGGAGTCCCACAAGCATGTGCTTCTATTGGCACTATTCCAAAATCTTCAACTGCTGCATATACAAATGCTTTTGCTTTTTGCATATAATTTATTAAAGTTTTTTTATCTTGATAGCCTAAGAGTTTAATATTGTCTTTTTTAATTTTTTTAATTTTTTCATACTCTTCACCATCTCCAATCACTATCAGTTCTTTGTCTGGCATCTTATTAAAAGCTTCAACAATTAATTTTGTTTTTTTATACGGTACAAGCCTTGAAGCAGTTACATAAAAGTTCTCTTTTGTCTCACAAAGAGTAAAGTTATCAACATCTACAGGAGGATAAATAACAATACTTTCTCTGTTGTATGTTTTTTTTATCCTATCTGCTACAAACTTAGAGTCTGCTATAAAACAATCAACACTATCTACCGTTTTTAAATCAAACTTTCTAATACTTTTTAAACTAAGTTGTACTAAAAACTTCTTTGGCTGTTTTAGTTTTGAAGTGTACTCTTCATACAGATCCCAAGCATATCTTATAGGTGTGTAACAATAAGATATATGCAATTGACTTTTACTTTTCTTAATCCCCTTTGCAACTGCCCAAGAGCTACTTATTAGTAAATCATACTCCTTTAAATCAAAACTTTGAATTGCACTAGGAAAAAATGGTAAATAGTTTCTAAAATGCTTTTTAGCAAATGGTAGGTTTTGAATAAATGATGTATGCACAACTCTTTTACCTAAAATCTCTCTTCTATCGTCATCATTTAAAAAATCAACTAATGAAAATATATCTGCCTCTGGGTAGAGTTCTAAAATAGCCTTAAGCACTTTTTCTGCTCCAGCATCTGTAACAAGCCAGTCATGAACTATTGCTATTTTCATATACCTAGGACCTCTTTGAAAAGTTTTAAATGTTCATCTGCAGATTTTTGCCAAGAAAATTCACTTGCTCTTTTTAGCCCTCTTTCTATCATTTTCGATTGTAAATCTTTATCGTTTAAAACTAAAGATATTTTTTCACTTATTTCATCTATATCATTTGGATTAAAGTACTCAACTGTATCTAAACATACTTCTGGAATCGAACTAGCACGTGATGCTACAACTGGAGTTCCACAAGCCATAGCCTCTAATGGTGGTAAACCAAAACCTTCATAAAAAGATGGGAAAACAAAACAACTTGCTCTATTGTAAACTTTTGCCAACTCTTCATCACTTAAAAAACCTAAGTAAAAAATACTATTTTTATTTTCATTTATAAGTGTCATAATCTCTTTATTTTCCCAACCGCTAAAACCTACTAATACTAACTTATACTTGTTTTTTAAATTTTCATCTAACAAAGAATAAGCTTTTAAAAGACCTTTTAAATTTTTCCTTGGTTCAATACTACCTACACATAATATAAACTCACTTGGAAGTTCAAAATCAACTTCATTATTTTCATGTACTTTAAAAACATCATGATTAATGCCGTGGTATATTACTCTTATCTTATCTTCTGAAAAGTCTAACTTTTCAATAATCTCTTGCTTCGAATAATTTGACCCAGTAATAATAAAATCACTCTTGATTACATTTTTAAAAAAGAACTTTTCATAGTACTCTATTCTCTCTTTTGGATGGAACTCTTTGTATAACATAAATGAAAAGTCATGGACAGTAGTTATTAGTTTTTTTGCTTTTACACCATCTAGTGGTATAAAATTTGGCTCCCAATATAGATCAAATTGTGGGGATAAAATTTTACTACTAAAATTGATAAGTTTTCTAATGATTTTTTTGATTTTTTGATTTTTTAATACTAAAGATTTTATCGTATAAGGTTTGCTATTTATGAAGTTTGGATCTATAAGTTTTTTTGAATAATAACCATAATAATAACTAGTATCTAGTATTGTATCATTTTTTAAAAGATTTGCTATCTCATAAGTGTATCTTCCAATCCCTGTTAAAGAAGATTGTAAAGACAGTGCACCTATTATTAGCTTATACTTCAAACATTTCACCAAGCGTTTTATCAAGTGTTTTTTGTTTTATTTCACCGATTAAAGAGAAGAGCTTATCAGATGAACCTGTTAAACTTTTTATTTCACCTTTGCGAACAAAGGCTGGATTTACTTTTACTTCTATTTCATACCCAGAGAGTTTATTCATTTTATCAATTACATCCAAAAGTTTAACACCACGATTTGAACAAATATTAACTACTTCACCATTACAAGTTGATTCTAAAAATCTTTTATAAACTTCACAAACAAACTCAACATCATTAAATTCTCTACTTACATGAAGGTTACCAAGTTCTATTACTTTTTTACCCTCTTTAAAATGTTTTACTATTTTTGGTATCAAAAATTGTTCAGCTTGACCAATTCCCGTGTAGTTAAATGGTCTTGTTATTATTATATTTAGTTTCGAGAAGTAGTTTTTAGCTATACACTCCATTGAGTACTTACTAGCACCATAATGATTTGCAGGCATTGGACAAAGAGATTCATCCAAAACTTCTAAACCTTGGTTTCCATAGATTGTAGCGCTACTAGCTAAAATAATTTTTTCAGGCTTTAATTCTAGGTCTATAATAGAATCTAAAATATTTGTGGTACCTATAGTATTTACTCTATAAAACTCAGCAGAGTCTTCAAAAGCGGTAAAAGAGATTCCAGATAGGTGAATTAAGAAATTTGGTTTAACTTCTAAAAGAACAGATTTTATATCCTCTTTTTTTGTTATATCACAAATATATTTTTTATCTCCATCTTTAAAAAGTGAAGTTCCATATACATCATATCCATTAGCTTTTAAGTAAGTAGCTAGATGGATACCGGTAAAACTATCAATACCTGTGATTAAAACTTTTTTCATTAAAAAGTTGCCCCAACCTCATTTCTTCTAAGGTCCTCTTTTACCATCATCCCACATAACTCTTCAAGTGTACATGAAGGTTCCCAACCTAGCTCATCTTTTGCTTTTTGTGGGTTACCTATTAGAAGTTCTACTTCAGCTGGACGATAAAACTTAGGATTAACTCTTACTACAACTTGACCATTAGCTTTGTTTGTAGCGATCTCTTCTTCACCACTTCCACTAAACTCAACTTCTATACCAGCACCTTTAAATGCCATAGTTACAAAGTCTCTTACAGTTTCTGTACGGTTAG
>CAZZAZ010000107.1:0-6219 GCA_964652355.1 uncultured Sulfurimonas sp.
TATGCTTTAATCTAAGATTAATATACCAAGTGAATAAATCAATTTTGGTCTATTCTTTTCATCTTATTTCTTCTTTATTTTATTATTTGAGTACCAACACCAGCTTCAGTAAAAAGTTCCAAGAGCATTGAGTGTTCAAGTCTTCCGTCAATTATGTGGGCTTTTTCTACACCACCATCTATTGCTTCAAGACAAGCATCAACCTTTGGTACCATACCGCCATGTATAGTTCCATTTTTCTTCAATTCATCAACTTCATCTCTTGTTAGAGTACTTAAAAGATTTTTATCGTTATCTAGCACACCTTCTGTATCGGTTAAGAAAATAATTTTATTTGCACCTATAGATTTGGCTACATGAGATGCACATAAGTCTGCATTTATATTAAAACCAGGATGCCCTAGCTCTTCACCCGCTGCTATAGGAGCGATAACAGGTACAAAATCTTCTCTAATAAGATTACAGACTACATCTGGTTTTACATTGTTAATATTTCCAGTAAGTCCCCATTTTGCAAAATCTTTTGCATGAGCTGTTATGAAGTGTGCATCCTTTCCACTGACACCTATCGCTTTAGCACCATGAGAATTTAAAAGTGAAACAATCTCTTTGTTTATTTCACCACTTAAAATCATCTCAGCTATACGCATTACCTCTTTTGTTGTTACGCGCTGCCCATCTATAAACTTAGTTTCAATATTTAAAGCATCAAGCATGTCTGTAATTTTTTTACCACCACCATGAACTATAACTGGCTTAATCCCAATTAAATACATAAGCAAAATATCTTCTGCAAATTTTTCTTTTAGTTGTGGTGAAGTCTGTGCTGAACCACCATACTTTATAACTACTATCTCTTTATTAAACTCTTTTATAAATGGTAAGGCTTCAAGTAAGGTCTTTACTGTTTCAATCTTTTTTTGCACGATATTCCTCTATAATTTTAAATATTTTTTCATCTACCTGAACTTCTAAATCCAAAAGTGATAATTTTAATCCAAAAGACTTTACTTTCACAAAATCTTTATAAGTTACAAGAAGTGAGTCTGAGTTATCTTTTTTCAAAACATCTTCTAATTCACGCTTAACAAAACTATGATGATCAGGAAAGTAGTTTTTACTTACCACTTCAGGTAGGAACTCATCAAGCCGTGCTGGTCTTGCGATAGCTGTTATAAGTGACATTTTATCACATTTGTCTTTAAGTTCTACTCTTCTTATAAAATCAACTCCATCTACAAGGACAATAGCCTCCTTTTTAGACCATAACCTTTCTCTAAATGGACCAGATGGTAAACAAAAGTTATTTTTACTTTTTACATCTATAAGTAAGTCAAGTTTTTTTATATCGTGTTTTGAGTAAGCATCATCTAAAAAAACTATCTTAGCACCCATCTCTTTTGCTTTTTGTATGCCTAGCTTTCTATCTTCACTAACTATAACTATTGAAGAATCTAGCTTATGTGCATATATCATCGCTTCATCACCACTAATATTTACATCGCATAAAATATCTTTTTTATTCTTTACAACATGTAAACCTTGACTTTTTCGTCCATATCCACGAAGTACAACAGCTACATCTTCATATCTAGATGCTAATGAAGTTACCAATGGTGTCTTACCACTACCACCTACACTAAGATTTCCTACGCTAATAATATCTATATCAAAATTCTCTTCTACTTTAGAATTAAATCGATTTTGCATAACAAAGCAATAAACAAAAGATAATGGAGAAAGAAGTAAAGATATGATTTTTTGGAAAAGGTTTGGGTTGTAGAAGTAACTCTCAACCCAAAATACTAAAGCTGTTTTCAATTTTTAAATTAAACTCTGGTAGAAGATACTAGTTTTACTTTATCTATTACAAAGTTCACATCTTTATCACTCATACTTGGATAAATTGGTAAAGACATAAACTGTTGGTAACAAGTAAGTGCTGTAGGAAAGTTATTGATTTTTAAAGAGTACTTAGTTTTATAATAAGTTAAAAAATGAAGTGGAATATAGTGAAGACCAACTTCAACACCCTCTTTTTTAAGTTCAAGTGCAAATGAATCACGATTTTTATCTACTTTAATAATATAAAGAGAAAATGGATGTTCATCACTTACAGGTTCAGGGATAGTTATATGAGGGACTCCAGATAATTCTTTAGTGTACATAGCAGCTATATCTCTTACTCTTTTAAGATTTGCATCTTGCTCTTTTATTTGAGCGCGAATATATGCAGCATCTAACTGACTCATAGAGTAATCATAACCAATATCTACAACATCATAAACATACTCTAATGAGTTTGCATCTTTTCTCATAGCGTGATTACCAATAAGTTTAGCACGTTCTATAATATCTTCATTATCTGAAACAAGCATACCACCAGTACATACATCTTTTTTAAGATGTGCTGAAAAATTAAAACATGTAATATCAGCACCAGTTGAGCCTATCTTTTCTCCATTGTATGTTGCACCAAGTGCCTCTGATGCATCTTCTACAATTTTTACACCATAAATTTTACCCATGCTATAAAGTCTATCTAAATCAACAGTTTGACCTGCTACGTGAGTAACAATTACAGCCTTTAGTTTTTTAGACTTGTTATCTTCAAGATAAGACTCTAACTTATCTAAGTTTATATTATAAGATGAAGCATTAATATCTATAAAAATTGGTTCAGCATCAAAATGACGAACAACTTCTGGAACATTTGGATGTGCATTTACAGAACATACTATTTTATCTCCTCGCTTAAGATCAAGAGCAAGCATAGCTAAATGAAGTGCTGATGTACCATGTGATGTTGCAAGTGCATATTCACAGCCGATATACTCTCTAAAATCTTTCTCTAATTGCTCTACTTGATTTATATCTTCACCGTCAAGTACATCACTAACATTTGAGTGTGCATCTCTGCTACTTTCGTATTTACAAAATGGAATATTCACTATATATCCTTTATTTTAATTTTATAACCCAATATCTCTTGGATAATTGAAGTCATGGTTTATAGTCCGAGATGTTAGTTTTGCTATAACTGGCATCTTTCTTTTAAATTGATTGGCAAATATACGCTTTATAATCATCTCAAGCATAACCTTATCAATACCCTTTTTTATCATATCTTCTTTATTTACTCTATCTTCAACATAAATTTTTAAAGCTTCATCTAATTGTTTATAAGTGTATCCTAAATCATCTTCATCACTTTGTCCATCCCATAAATCAGCAGATGGCGGTTTTTTTATGATACTTTTTGTTACACCAAGATACTCAGCAAGCTCAAAAACTTCACTTTTATATAAGTCACCTATTGGATTAACTGCAGATGAAAGGTCTCCATAAAGTGTACCATAACCAAGCATAAGTTCACTTTTATTACTAGTACCTAAAACCAAAGCACCCTCCCTAGCAGAAATATCAAAGAGTGTTGTCATACGCAGTCTTGAAGAGATATTTCCTTTACGCAAATTAGGCATATTTGGATTTATATTTTCATATGCTTTTAACATAGGTGAAATAGATGCTGTAGTAACATTTAAGCCAAAATCTTTACATAACTCATCGGCATCATCTAGCGAAGATTGTGAACTATATTGTGATGGCATTTTTACGCAAAGTAAATCATCTTTAAAAACTTTATGTGCTAAAACTGCAACAACAGCTGAATCAAGACCACCACTAAGACCTAAAACAACTTTTTTTAAACCAGTTTTTCTAACTTCATTATCTAAAAAGTGTTCCAAATATTCAGTAATTTGCTCATATTTTTTCACTAAAAACCCTCTAACTCTTAAAATAATTTCAAGTTATAAGATTATATCGAAACTTAGTAACCAAATAATTACAAACCTATATTTTAAATTTTTAGGTATCCAATAATAAATACTAAGAAGTATTAAACTATAAATTCAGTAAAATAAAGAAAAAAGAGAGAGATATATGCAAGTAAAGAAACAGCCAATGGGTGTGTACCAGACTAATTGTTACATAGCTAGCATAGATGGAAAAGATTTTATTATAGACCCTGGTGTAAATGCAACTGAGTGGGTCATAAAAAATGTAACAAATCCAGTAGCTATTTTAAATACTCATGGACATTTTGATCATGTTTGGTCAAATGCTGAACTACAAAAAAAGTTAAAAGTTCCATTATATACACCAGAAGGTGATGTAATGCTTTTGAGTGAGAGTTCTTGGATGCCAGATTTACCACCATCTACCCCAGATGTAGAAGTTAAACCAAACGAAGTTTTTGATTTTGACGGAGTAAAGGTTCATTTTCACCATTTCCCAGGACATTGTCCTGGTTGTTCTATGATAGAGATAGAGGATGTTATATTTAGTGGGGATTTTATATTTGAGCGTTCTATTGGTAGGACTGATTTTCCATATTCATCTCCTGATGATATGAAAAAAAGTCTTCAAAGATTTAAAACACTTGAGTTTGACAAAACTTTATATCCAGGTCATGGAAATGTCACAAGTATAAAAGAGGAACAACTATACACTGACTACTGGATAAATTCTTTATAGGTTATCATCGTACTCACTTGTACTATTTTCTTCATCTTCTTCTAATAAGTGAAGTTTTAGTACATGCCTTTCTGTTACAACAGTTTTAAATTCACCATCAAATATCTTTATATCTTCAACATAAGCAGTTACATGAACATTTCTTTTTCTACCCTCTTTATGACGTACCTTAGCTTTAACGTAAATCACATCTCCAAACTTTGCAGGTGCTAAAAATTGTGCATCACAAGCAACTAGTACTACATTTCTTTCATTTACAGCAACCATTGCTGCATAATCAGCTGCTGAGAAAATAAATCCACCATGAATAAGCCCAAGGTCATCTGCAACCATCTCTGGCAAAGTTACAAGCTTTAACTCAACATATCCAACCTCAACTTTTTCAATTTCACCACATAAGTCAGGGTAAATTTTTTGATGAGTTTTTATAATTATTTGTTCTTTATTAAATTCATGAAGTTCTAAATCTTCATCTACTTTTTTTTCTTGTGGTATCATTTAGTTTTATCCTTAATTAGTTTAACATATACTCTAGCTGGTGCTGGATAACCCTCTACTGTTTTTGTATTATCGTCTGGATCTAAAAAATCCTCCAAAGATTGTCCATCTATCCAATCTGTTTTTCTTTGTTCATCAGCCTCAGTAATAGAAGTCTCCAATACTTCAAAGCTTTCAAATCCAGCTCGTAAACACCAGTTCTTTAAAGCTCCGATAGTTGGAACAAAGTAAATATTTGGTATCTTTGAATAAGATGACTCAGGGCACAAACACATCTCCCCTTTACCTTCTATATAAAAAGTATCAAGTATCACTTCACCTTTTTTATCAAGTCCTTTAAAAAGTTGCTTAAGCATTACGACTGGATCACTTCTATGATAAAGCACACCTAAACAAAATATAGTATCAAACTTCTCTTCGTAAAACTCTAAGTGTTCTACTCCTAAAAGTTCATATACTATTTCACTTTTTACAAAATGATTTATAAAATCAAACTGTGTCTTATAAAGTGGTGAAGGATCAAAACCGACTAGTGATTTTGGAGAATCTTCTTGCATACGAAATAGATAATATCCATTGTTACACCCTATATCGGCAACTCTCTTATCTTTTAAATCAAAATAAGGCCGAAGAAGGTTATATTTTATGTTACTTTTCCATTCTGTATCTATAAATGTATCAAAGATTTCAAATGGGCCTTTACGCCAAGGCATAAAAACTTTTGCATCCTCTAACACATTATATTTATCAATTGAAGTAATTTTAATAGTATCTGCTAGTTCAACTTTACACTCTACATCTTTTAAATTATCAATCACTTGGCGAAGTGGCGCTATATTTTTCCAAGTCATCCATTTTTGTCTATCTTCTCGTAAATCTTTTAAGTTCATTTTATTCTTTATCAATATAAATTTAATTATAATTGTATCTAAATAATTTATATAGGATAAGCATGAGACTTGAAAAACAAGCTACTGTTGTATCAACATCAGTAGCAGCCTTACTTGTAATCATAAAAATGACAGTTGGAGTTTTGAGTGGTTCTATAGCCGTTCTTGCTTCTGCTATTGATTCACTACTAGACTTGACAGTTTCGTTATTTAACTTTTTTGCCCTATCAAATTCTGAAAAAGCACCTGATGATAATTTTAATTTTGGTCGCTCAAAAATAGAACCACTTGC
>CAZZAZ010000108.1:0-6213 GCA_964652355.1 uncultured Sulfurimonas sp.
TTGTTAGCTTTAGGGATGATAACATCACCTTCATACTCATCAATTTCACCAGAAAGGATTTTTAAAAAGGTAGTTTTACCAGCACCATTTGCACCGATAAGACCGTAACGTTTATGACGGTCAAGTTTGAGGTTTATGTCTTGAAATAGTACTCTATTTCCAAAGCGCATAATTAAGTTATTTACATTTACCATTGTGTATCTCTCTTAGATATATTTTTCGCGATTATATCTAAGAGTTGATTAAAATAAGATTTTATTTTAGTTTAGAATGTGGTGCGTTCCAAAATTCTTCATCAGGAGCATTGTGTATAGTATCTTGCATATATTTTTCATGTGTACGAGCAATCTCTGCACGGATTAAGTTTACAACAGCTTTTTGAGACTCAAGTGGAGCAGGAAGTACACAGTACTCACCCTCAGTTAGTTCATCATTAAAGTGCTCTTGGTCGAAGTTTTTACCAAGATATTTTACAATGTATTTTACATCACGTTCAGCATTTCCTAGACAAGATGTAGCACCAGGGGATGGTGTCATGTTGAAAATAAGTCCTTCACCTGTAAAAATAGATGCTTCACCTAGCATCAGCTTTTGCTCATCTTTATTTAAAACTTGTGGACGAACACCACCAAAACCATCAGCATATTCAAATTCATCCATTTTTAATCCTGGAACAATTTTTTTTGCAGCACGTAAAAATAAATATTTATTTAAAACAGGGACTTCATATAAAAAGTTTGTCATTAGATAGTTTCTAATATCACTCTCTTTTAGCAGTTTCCATAATGCTTTTACAATGTCTGTATCAAAACGTAGTGTTTTCCAAAAATCCATATACGTTCCAGGTTTAAAACGCTCTAAATAAGGCATAACTAAAGCGGTAGGACCAAATCTAGTATTACCATCAGCTAAAATATCTGGATCCCCATGAAGTGCTGCAAATGGAAGTTTTGGATTTTGAATCATATAGACTTTACCGTTAAGAATCTTTTGATTTGTCATATAAAAACTTCCAGCTACAGGTAAACAACCAAGGTTATGTCCAAATCCCATACGATGTGCTAAAAATAGTGAATGTGCACCAGCATCCGTAGCTACGAAGTCAGCATAAAAGTTACCACGAAGAGTTTTTACAACATATCCACGTTTACCTGATTTTTCTATATCTTTAACTTCATTATTTAAAAATATTTCAAATTCAACATCTTCTTTTTCAATTTCTTTTATAAATGATTTTGAAAGTTTTTGAAAGTCAACTGTAGTCCATTGGTCACGAGTACCAACACCAACAATCTCTTCTGGACGCTCATTACCATTCTGATCATATACTAAACGTGGTTCTAACTCTTTTAGTTTTTCTTTGTCCCATACTTCAAGATAAGGAAATAGTTGGTTAAATTCTTCATAGCGGTGGAGTAAAAATTCAACCTCTTTTTCTCCAACACCAAAGGCCATTTTTTGATGTGAGTAGATAACATCATTTTGTAAACCATGACCAAGACAGTAACGCTCTATCATTTTAGATGTTCTCTTCGTTGTATGTGCTTTTTCTAATGTATAGTTTGTTTCCATATCACCTGCGTGAATAGTTTGAGAATTACTTGTCCCTTTGGAATTTAAAGTAGATACATCTTCATACTTCTCAATTAAAGCTATAGATTTTATGTCAGTATATCTAGCAATAGTATATGCTAATGCACATCCTGAGATTCCACCACCAACAATTATCACTTCAAAATTTTTAGTTGCCATATTATGTTCCTATATGTTGTTTATATCTTTATACTAATTGTAGCTAATTTATTATAAAATGTGCTTATGCAAATAAGAGAACTAGATTTAAAAGAACTGGAAATGGCGTATGAACTTGTATCTCAGCTTCGTACAGACCTATCTTATAAAGAGTTTGAGGACTTGATATACGATATGAGGCATATGGAGTACAAGATGATAGGTATCATGGAAAATGAAAAATTACTATGTTATGCAGGTGTATCTATATGTACAAACTTATATCATAAAAGGCATCTATATGTTTATGACCTTGTAACAGATGAAAACTTTAGAGGTAAAAAGTACGGTGAATTTATGCTTGATTATTTGAAAGATTTTGCAAAGATGGGTATGTGTGAAAATATTGTTTTATCTAGTGGTTTAACCAGAGAAGATACACATAGATTTTATGAAAAATATGACTTTGTTAAAAAGTCATATATATTTGTAAAAGCTATTTAGCACAACATTTTTTATATTTTTTACCGCTTCCACAAGGACAACTCTCATTTCTTTGGACTTTGGTGTTATAAAGAGCTCCATCTTTGTAACGCCACTCTCCATCTTCTATGATAAAGTTACTTTTTTCATGTAAGATCTTTATATCCTCGCCCTCTTTATAGTAGGCTTTAAACTCTACTGTATCCTCTGAAATATTTAAAATATCGAGTTTTAACCATTCGTTTTTTGCAGAAAACTCTTCTATAAGACTAGCATCATCTTCGTAACGATTTTCTTTTACAGTACTTAAAACTAAGTAAGCTCCATCTCCACGAACATAAGCACTATAACGACTTCTCATCAACTCCCAAGAATTTTTTGCTTTTCTTTTGCCACTAATAATAGCCCCACAACAATCATCAAACTCTTTTCTTTCACCACAAATACAGCCCATAAATATTCTTTTTATTAAATT
The DNA here is from genome assembly GCA_964652355.1 of uncultured Sulfurimonas sp. Taxonomy (GTDB): domain Bacteria; phylum Campylobacterota; class Campylobacteria; order Campylobacterales; family Sulfurimonadaceae; genus Sulfurimonas. Next base: position 2,690 of record CAZZAZ010000108.1, read on the forward strand.
CTTAGTATTATATAGCATATTAGTTTAAGGTACTTTATGAAAACAACATCTTTATACATATCATCGCAGGGAAAAAACTCAGGCACACTTTTTACAACAATGGGCATGATGGAGATTTTAAAGAGAAATATTCCTCGTGTTGCTTTTTTCAGACCAATTATTTTTAGGGAAGATAAACTTGATGGTGATATTAACTTTATTAAAAATTATTATGACTTAGATATGGATTATGATGATTGTTGGGGTTATGATGTTGATTTTGTAGAGAAAAAGATCTCTCAAAATAAAACAAATGAGCTTATTAATTTACTTATAAAAAAGTTTAAAAGATTAGAGTCTAAGTATGATTTTGTATTATGTGAGGGGATTAGACGCTCTTTTTTAACAAATACAATAAATTTTGATATAAATATCTTAATCGCGCAAAATTTCAATGTCCCAATGATCAACATAATAAATGCAAAAGATAACTCTCCAGCTGAGATATATGAGAATATTCTAATTGAAAATAAAAATTTAGAAGATGAAGGGTGTACTCATTTTGCTACATTTGTAAATCGTTTAGATAAAAAGCAGCATGAGGTAGTTAGCAGAAAATTAAAAGACTATAATTTAAGTGTATTTTTAATGCCCGAGGTACAAGAATTAACTTATCTCACAATATCCGATATTATAGAGGGATTAGATGCAGAAGTTATATCAATGCGTGATATTGATTATTCGCGTGTTATTAAAGCTTTTAAAGTTGTAGCGCTCTCTTTAAATAATTTTTTAGAGCATATTCAAGAGGGTGAATTAGTTATAGTACCAGCAGATAGATCTGAAATACTTTTAGGCTTATTAGGTGCTCTTTATTCAAAAAATTATCCAAATATAGCGGGTATAGTTTTTCCATTTAATATGAAAATGCATCCAAACATTGAAAAATTAGTAGAAGGTTTGGATATTTTTACTATTCCAATACTATCTGTACCAACAGATACCTTTACAACTGCAAAAAATATATCACAATTAAATTCTAGACTAAGAATAAACAGTAACAGAAAAATAGCATTAGCTCTTGGCCTTTTTAATGAACATGTAAATATTGATGAGATAGAAAAAAAGATACAAAGTACTTATCGTGATATTATGACACCAATTATGTTTGAATACAAACTTTTTGAATTAGCTTCAAAAGATAAAAAAACCATAGTATTGCCAGAGAGTGATGATGAAAGAATCCTTCATGCTGCAGAGATAATATTAAAACGTAATGTAGCAAATATTGTCTTGCTTGGAAACAAACAAGAGATACAAGATAGATACTTGAGGTTGGGACTAAATTTAGATGCTGCAAATATAATAAATCCTAAAACTTCTAGTTTAATGGATGAGTTTATAGAATCTTTTTATGAAATGCGTAAAGATAAAGGTCTTAGCCTTGAAGTAGCAGAAGATGCCCTCCAGCATGTTAACTATTTTGCAACTATGATGGTTCATTTAGGTTATGCCGATGGTATGGTTAGTGGTGCTATTCACTCAACTGGAGATACAATAAGACCAGCTTTACAGATTATTAAAACTATGCCTGATGTATCTATTGTTTCATCTGTATTTTTTATGTGCTTAAAAACTAAAGTATTAGTTTATGGAGATTGTGCCGTAAATATAAATCCTAATGCACAAGAGTTATCAGAAATTGCAATATCATCTTCAAAAACAGCAGCCTCATTTGGTTTAGATCCAAAGGTTGCGATGCTTTCTTATTCAACTGGAGATAGCGGAAGTGGTGCTGATGTTGATAAAGTAAAAGAAGCTACGAATATTGTAAAAAATAAATTTCAAACTTTAAATATAGATGGACCTATGCAGTATGATGCGGCTATAAATAAACAAGTAGCAGATAAAAAATTACCAAATTCTAGTGTAGCTGGAGATGCAAATGTACTAATCTTTCCTGATTTAAATACTGGTAACAATACTTACAAGGCAGTCCAGCGTTCTAGTGGAGCAGTAGCTATTGGCCCGATTTTGCAAGGATTAAATAAACCTATCAATGATTTGTCTCGTGGATGTTTAGTGGATGATATTGTAAATACAGTAGCTATTACAGCTATACAAGCAGGACAATTATAATGAAAATAGCAGTTATAAATTCTGGAAGTTCATCTATAAAGTTTAAGCTTTTTGATATGGAGTTTGAAACAGTACTTGCCAGTGTATTGGTTGAAAAAATTGGTGAATTTTCTTCGAATACTATCTTAAAGTATGATAATAAAACAGTTGAAATAACTTCAATTATAAAAAATCATCATGATGCTTTAGAAAATATAATAAACCTTTTGTCAAAAAAAGATATATTGGATTCTTTTTTATCACTTGATGTAATCGGTCATAGAGTAGTCCATGGTGGTGAAGAGTTTAAAGAACCAACTCTGATTGATGAGCATGTAATAAAAGAGATTGAAAAACTAAGTGCATTAGCACCATTACACAACCCTGCAAATTTGGATGGAATCTTAGTCGCTAGAAAAAAAGCACCATTTGTCAAACAAGTTGCAGTTTTTGATACAGCTTTTCATGCAACTATGCCAAAAGTTGCGTATATGTATGCACTACCTTATGAGATGTATGATAAGCATAAAGTACGTCGTTATGGTTTTCATGGAACTTCACACTCTTATGTTTTAAAGCAAAGTGCAAAAGAGCTTAAAAAAGATATAAATAGATTAAATATTATTACCCTTCACCTTGGTAATGGAGCAAGTGTTTGTGCCATTGAAAATGGCAAAAGTATAGATACATCTATGGGCTTTACTCCATTAGAGGGTCTTGTTATGGGAACGAGGTCTGGAGATATTGACCCTGCAATAGTTATATATATGCAAAGAGAATTAAATCTTAGTGTAGATGAAGTTGATGATTTATTAAATAAAAAATCTGGCTTACTTGGAATTTGTTCAGATAATGATGTCCGTAGTATAATTGAGAGTAAAGATGAAAAATCTAAACTTGCCCTAGATATGATGATAAGGAGAATTCAAAAATATATTGGCTCATATATGGTTTTACTTCAAAGAGTTGATGCTATAGTCTTTACTGGTGGTATTGGTGAAAACTCTAAATATATTCGAGATAAAATAATGTACAATGATATTTTAAAAGGTATTAAAACCTTAGTTATAAAAACTAATGAGGAACTTGAAATAGCAAGGGAGAGTAGAAGTATTTTAAAAAATTATCAATTAACTTAACTTTTCATGATATATCTAATCGTGAAAATAGATGCTAGTTTAATCAAAAATATAGATAGTGATAAGCATGCGTATTCATTGGTAAAAGCGATTGTTAAATTTACTCAAGAATAATTATTATAAAATGAAAATGTAAAATTTAATTTTTGTATCTTTAGATGGTAATAGAAGGGTGTTAGATAAAGTTTACAGACTTGCTAAAATAGCAAGTCTGTAAGTGTAACTGCTTATAGAGGAGTTACGTTCTCAGCTTGAGGGCCTTTTTGACCTTCACCAACTTCGAAAGTC
>CAZZAZ010000109.1:0-6186 GCA_964652355.1 uncultured Sulfurimonas sp.
CTAAACATTTTCAGATTTTTGTGATTTCTCATCAACCACAACTAACTTCTATGGGGGATCAGCACTTTTTAGTCTATAAAGATGGTAATATTTCAAAAACAAAAGAGTTAGATTTCCAAGAGAGAGTTGATGAGATCGCTAGGATTATTAGCGGTGAAAACATCTCAAATGAAGCTAAGAAATTTGCTCGTGAACTACTAGAGGCAAACAGATGATAATAGACACACATATACACCTTGATGATGAAAGATATAGAGATGATTTGGATGAAGTACTACAAAGAGCAAAGGATGGTGGTGTAGAACGCTATATCATCCCTGGAGCTGATGCTACAACACTTAAACGAGCTGTTGAAATAGCAGAAACATATGAGCATGTTTATTTTTCTGTTGGGATTCATCCTTATGATATAGATTCATTCAATGAAGATAACTTTAACAAGTATGTAAAGCACGAAAAATGTGTAGCTATTGGCGAGTGTGGTCTCGATTACTTTCGACTAGAGGGGAGTGATGAAGAGAAGCAAAAAGAAAAAGAGAAACAAGCCAAGGTGTTTGTAGCGCAAATAGAGTTGGCAAAGAAGTACAAGAAGCCTTTGATAGTGCATATTCGTGATGCTTCAAGGGACTCTAAAGAGTTACTTTTAAAACACTATGCTGGTGAAGTTGGTGGAGTCTTGCACTGCTACAACGCAGATGATGAACTTTTATCTTTGGCGGATAATGGTTTTTACTTTGGTATAGGTGGTGTTTTGACATTTAAAAATGCTAAAAAGCTTGTAAATGTACTACCTAAGATTCCGCAAGATAAGCTTTTGTTGGAGACCGATGGACCATACTTGACTCCAACTCCACATCGTGGTGAAAGAAATGAGCCTGTTTATACTACCTTTGTATCTAAAAAAATGGCTGAACTTTTAGATATTTCAGAAGAAAAAATAAATAATATTACCACTCAAAATGCCCTAAAACTCTTTGATATTTCTTAATATCAAAGAAACTTAACTTTTTTTAATCTTTTTTTAGATAAAATCAACTCTTTAAATTTAATACAAAGTTAAACATTGAAATATTTTTTATTATTACTTTTACCAATTTTTCTATCCGCGTCGCTTACCTACACTTCCAACCACAACAAAGAGGTTGCCATATTGGAGTCTTTTGATATAGACTCATCATTTATCTATGACCCTATTTTAAACAGAATGAGAAATGAACATACTACGATTTATAAGGAAAAACGCTTCTTTACACCTATGGAAGATGCTTACCTATTTATACCTGCTATTAAAAATATTTTAGCTGAGTATGGAGTTCCTGCAGAGTTTTTATTTTTGGCTATGGCTGAGTCAAATTTTTCAACTAGGGCTTATTCTAGAAAAAGAGCGTCTGGTCTTTGGCAATTTATGCCAGCAACTGGTAAGATCTATGGTCTAAAAATCAACGAATACGTCGATGAGAGACGTGATTTGATCAAATCAACAAGAGCTGCTGCTAAGTACTTATCTCACTTACATGAAAAATTTGGTAAATGGTATTTAGCTGCTATCGCTTACAACTGTGGAGGGGGAAGACTTGGTCGGGCTATAAAAAAAGCTGGTACTGATGATTTAGCAGTCTTACTTAATTATAAAAAGAGGTATATTCCAAAAGAGAGTAGACTTTACATTAGAAGAATCGTAGCATTGGCTATGATGGGTAATGATGAACAGCTTTTACTTAAAAGCGAGTATGGGTACCTCTTAAACCGTGCAAATGCTTACTCAATCTCTACTATCAAGTTACCAAAAGGTGAATCCTTAAAAAGAGTATCTAAATTAGTTGGAATTCCTATAAAAGAATTAAAAAAGCTAAATAGACATCTAAAATACGACTTTATTCCACCTTATGCAGATAACTATGACATATATATTCCTTATATTAAGTTATCTGATTTTAAACAAAAATATTACAAAGAAAAAATACAAAATATATATAGAGTTCATAGAGTAAAAAGAGGGGACAACCTTTCAACTATTGGTAGAAGATACGGCGTGCCTTATAAAGTCATAATGGACTTCAACAGACTTAAAAGTTCAAGACTTAAACTAAAACAAAAATTAATTATCCCGATAGACAGCAAAAGTAAAACTAAAAAGATTCATTCTAAATTTTACTATATGGTAAAAAGAGGGGACACACTTGAATCAATCTCTAAAAGACATAGAGTTAGTGTAAAAAACATCAAGCAACAAAACAACTTAAAAGGTAGTCTTATCAAAGTTGGTGAAAGATTGAAAATATATGAATAAAATAATCATATTTACATTAATAACTATACTACTTTTTATCTCTGGATGTAGCTCTAGCGGAAAACGTATATATCGCGGTGGTTCAACTAAGTCTTATTCATCTAGCAAAAGTGCTCATTCAAAATATATGGATAAAAAAACATATAGCCATCCAACTATGAGACCTTATGTTATCCGTGGGATTCGTTACTACCCAACTGTTGTAAGTGTTGGAGACAAGTTTGCTGGAAATGCCTCTTGGTATGGTCCTGATTTTCATGGTAAGCTTACTTCAAATGGTGAAACTTACAATATGTACGACAACACGGCAGCTCACAAAACTTTACCAATGAATACTATTGTAAAAGTTACAAACAGAAGAAATGGTAAAAGTACTGTAGTTAGAATTAATGATCGTGGTCCATTTGTAGCTACTAGAATTATAGATTTATCAAATACAGCAGCTAAAAAGATAGATATGGTTGGAGCAGGTACTGCACCAGTAACTTTAGAAATTTTAGGTTTTCAGACTAAAGGTAAAAGAGTTATACCAACAAAGAAACAACTTAAAAAATCACCTAAAACAAAGTCTCTTAGCAATTTTGCTCTTCAAATAGGCTCTTTTTCAAGAATAGAGGGTGCACTTGCTACACAGCAAAAATATGACCATACTGATGGCTATAGAACTATCATCAAAGATTTAAAAGTTAATGGAAAAAGAGTGTTTAAGATATGGTTAAAAGGTTTTAAGAGTGAAAGAGAAGCAAGGGATTATAAAGCTCTTGGAAACTTTGAAAGTGCTTTTATAGTTAGAGAATACTAGTAAATTAAGGATATATAATGATAAATAAAACAAGAACAACAAAAGAAACAGATATTACAATTTCACTAGAACTTAGCGGAAGTGGGGAAAGCAATATAGATACTGGTGTTGGTTTTCTAGACCATATGCTAGAAAGTTTCTCTAAACACTCACTAATTAATTTAGATATCAAATGTGTTGGCGATACTCACATCGATGACCACCATAGTGTTGAAGATGTAGGAATCGTTCTTGGTTCTCTTTTAGCTGAAGCGATATATCCAGTAAAAGCAATGGAGCGTTTTGGTTCTGCAAATATTGTTATGGATGAGGCTTGTGTATCTTGTGATCTAGATTTAAGCAATAGACCATTTTTAGTTTACGAAGTAGGAGTTACTGGTAAAGTAGGGCAGTTTGATACAGAACTAGTTGAAGAGTTCTTTAGAGCTTTAGTTTTAAACTCGAGAATCAGTACGCATATAATAGCTTTACGTGGAAAAAATAAGCACCATATCATAGAAGCAGCATTCAAGTCATTGGCGGTAGCTATTCGCAGAGCTACTACAAAAAATGAAAGAATCGGAATCCCTAGTACAAAAGATGTTTTATGATTAAACTTATAGTTTTAGATGTTGATGGCTGCTTAACTGATGGTAAAATAATATACTCTAATGATGGCATGGAAACTAAAAATTTTAATGTAAAAGATGGGCTTGGTATAGCATCTTGGATCAAGATGGGTCATCACATTGCAATTATTACAGGAAGAGACTCTAAGATAGTTGAAAAAAGAGCAAAAGAACTTGGAATTCAGCACTTGCACCAAGGTATAAAAGACAAAGATAGAGTTTTAAAAGAGATTATAGATTCTCTAAACCTTAGAATGTATGAAGTTGGAGCTATTGGAGATGATTTAAATGACTACAAAATGCTCAATCTTGCTGGAAGAAGCTTTACTCCAAAAAATGGAGTAAAGCCTATAAAAGAGATTGTAAACACTGTACTTGCTTCAAATGGTGGAGATGGTGCCGTTCGTGAGATGATTGATATGCTTGTTGGTGAAAATGATGAAGTAGATAAATTTATGAAAGTTTGGATATAGAATGAATATAAACTTATTTTTTCTTTTTATATCATCTATACTACTTATGATACTATTTTTATTTGAGCCTATGGATATTAAGAAACAAGAGCATAAAGATGTACCTATGTTCAATATTGCATCTTTTACTATTTATGAACTAGATACAAAGGGTTTAAACACTTTCATTAGTGGAAGCAAGGCTACTAGATACACAGATAGATACACTATAAAAGATATGGACTATACTGATAATTCACAAACATACCTAGCTAATATGAAATCCAATTATGGTGTATTTAAGGATGATATAGTAGATTTGATAGGTGATGTAGTGTACTTTAGAGAAGATGGTTTAACATTTGAGACAAAAAAAGCAACTTATAATAAAAAAACCACAATAGCAAAATCAAAGTCTAATTTTGTTTTATATCAGAATAAAAACAAAGTAACTGGTACTAACTTAGTTTATAACAATACATCAAATCTAGTTAGTGCAAAAAATATAAAAATTAAATATCAACTACAAGAGGGTAAAAAATGAAAAAAATAATATTATCAACACTTCTTATTTCAGCTAGTCTGTTCGCTCAAGAGTTAAAAATAAAAGCAAACTCATTCTCTTCTGATGAGAAGAAAGGCATATCTATTTTCAAGGGTTCCGTAAATATAACCAAAGGAAGTGATGAGTTAAATGCTTCTAAGATTACTGTTTATACGGATAAAAACCATGAACCTACTAAGTTTGTAGCAGTAGGGGATGCTTCTTTTAGTATAAAAACATTAGATGGTGCAGAGTATGAAGGTAAGGCGCAAAAAGTAATCTATTTACCAATAAAAAAAGAATACCATTTTTATAAAGATGTACACTTAAAACAAATCAATGAAAAAAAAGAGATAATTGGCGAAGAGGTTGTTCTTAAAACAGTCGAAGGTAAAGCCTATGCTAAGGGCGCTAAAAAAGAACCAGTTATTATGATTTTTAAACTTCCAGAAAATAAGAAGAAATAATGGTTGAGATTGTTGATGCAAAGTTTATAACTTCAGCTCCAAATATTAGTGCAGCACCTGATTCGCAAGAGCAAAATGAAGTAGTATTTATGGCTCGCTCAAATGTAGGCAAGAGCTCTCTTCTTAATGCTTTAACCAATCATAAAGGATTAGCCAAGGTATCATCTACACCAGGTAAAACAAGACTTATAAACTATTTTGATGTTACTTTTATAGATAGAGAAAATTCTAAAAAAAGTTTTACAAAGTTTGTAGATTTACCTGGTTTTGGGTATGCAAAAGTTTCTAAAAGTATTAAGCATGATTGGGAAAAAAATCTTACTGATTATATCTCACAACGCGAACAAATAAAGCTTTTTATTCATCTTGTTGATTGTAGGCATCCACATTTAGATATCGACAAATCTGTAAGTGAGTTTTTAACAACCCATTACAATCAAAGCCAATATATACTTCAAGTATTTACAAAGATAGATAAACTAAATCAAAAAGAACAAAATGCTCTTAGAAGAGAGTTTCCTGATGCTATTATGGTTTCAAGTTCTAAAAAAAGAGGTTTAAATAAAGTTATAAATATCATACATGAAGTTTTACAAGAAAATAGCCCTACAGAAGATAATGATGAATAAAATAGAGCTAGTAAAAGCTAAACTTAGTGATATTGTAGCAATGCAAGAACTTGTAGCACCAGAAGTCGAATCTGGCATAATCTTAGTTAGATCAGATGACGAGATAGCTACAAATATACGCTCATACATATTGGCTAAGCAAGACTCTGAGCTTCTCGGGTTTTGTGCATTGCATATCCATGCTCCATCATTAGCGGAAATTCGCTCGCTTATAGTAAAAGAAAATCAAAGAGGTAAAAACATAGGAAACTCTCTTGTAAAAAAAGCGATAGATGAAGCTAGAACACTAGGCTTACAAAAGGTTTTAAGCCTAACATATAAACAATCTTTTTTTGAAAAATTAGGTTTTATAGAAATTCCAAAAGAGTCCCTTCCAGAGCATAAAATCTGGGCT